>JBGVDX010000173.1:0-4916 GCA_045119575.1 Acutalibacteraceae bacterium | reverse complement strand
GCTTACCGCGAAAAAATCACCGAAAATATCAACAAAAACGGTTGGGACGGCGAATGGTATCTTGCCGCAATAAACGACCTCGGTGAAAAAGTCGGCTCTCATACCGAAAAAGAGGGTATGATTTACCTTAACTCGCAAACTTGGGCTGTTTTGGCTCAGGTCGCTCCGAGAGAACGTCTTGAACAGGCTATGGCAAGCGTTGAAAAATATCTTGACTCCGATTACGGTCCGCTTACTCTCTACCCCGCTTATACTAAGTTTAATAATCATATCGGTCGACTTACAAGCTTTGTTCCCGGTATTTGGGAAAACGGTACTCCTTACTGTCACGGCGGCTCGTTTAAAGTTGTTGCCGACTGTATTATGGGTAACGGCGACAAGGCTTATGAAACTATCATGAAGATTTATCCTGATAGCGAAACTAACCCGTCCGACCATTCGGGTTGCGAACCGTACGCGCTTACAAACATGTATTTCGGCCCCGACAATCCCAGAAAAGGCGAAACATTATTCGCTTGGGTTACGGGTACAGCCGGTTGGATGTTCAGAGCGGTTACTCAGTATATTTTGGGCTTTGTTCCCGGTTATGATACAATTGAGCTTGACCCATGTATACCGTCAACATGGGACAAATGCGAAATGTCACGAAAATTCCGTGGCGATAACTATATTCTTCGCATTTATAACCCCGACGGATTACAGAAGGGTTACAAGACAATGACCGTTGACGGCAAGGAATATGCTCAAAACTCGCTTCGCATTTTCGGAGACGGAAAAGAGCATATTATCGAGATCACTTTAGGCAAATAACCAAAAATTAAAACACGGTAATGGATTTTTAAATTCATTACCGTGTTTTTATATGCATATACAAAAAACGGACAACCGAAAAGGTTGTCCGTTTTTATAATTGTTTTTAGCGAGAAATTACATTTCAGCGAAGTACTTGATAGTACGAACCATCTGGCTGGTGTAGGAGTTCTCGTTATCGTACCAAGAAACAACCTGTACCTGATAGGTGTCGTCGTCAATCTTAGTAACCATGGTCTGAGTAGCGTCGAAGAGTGAGCCGTAGGTGATACCGATGATATCAGAAGAAACGAGCTGTTCTTCGGTGTAGCCGAAGGAAGCAGAAGAAGCAGCCTTCATAGCAGCGTTGATGCCTTCCTTGGTTACGTCCTTGCCCTTAACAACAGCAACAAGGATAGTAGTAGAACCGGTCGGTACCGGAACACGCTGAGCAGAGCCGATGAGCTTGCCGTTGAGTTCGGGAATTACAAGACCGATAGCCTTAGCAGCGCCGGTAGAGTTAGGAACGATGTTGCAAGCAGCAGCACGAGCACGACGAAGGTCGCCCTTTCTGTGCGGGCCATCGAGAACCATCTGGTCGCCGGTCCAAGCGTGAACGGTAGTCATGATACCGCTAACGATAGGAGCATATTTGTTAAGAGTATCAGCCATAGGAGCAAGACAGTTAGTTGTGCAAGAAGCAGCAGAGATGATTTTGTCATCAGCAGTAAGAGTTTTCTCGTTTACGCTGAAAACAACGGTCGGAAGGTCATTGCCTGCGGGAGCAGAAATAACAACCTTCTTAGCGCCGGCGTCAATGTGAGCCTGGCTCTTAGCCTTAGAGCAGTAGAAACCTGTGCATTCAAGAACTACGTCTACGTCAAGTTCTCCCCAAGGAAGATTAGCAGCGTCCTTCTCAGCATAGATTTTGATGGTCTTGCCGTCTACAGTGATAGTACCGGCTTCGTCATCAGCAGATACGGTATCGCAAAGAGCATATCTGCCCTGAGCAGAGTCGTACTTAAGAAGATGAGCAAGCATAGTCGGGTTGGTGAGGTCGTTGATAGCAACAACTTCATAACCTTCAGCGCCGAACATCTGTCTAAAAGCGAGACGACCGATACGGCCAAAACCATTAATAGCAACTTTTACCATTTAAATTACCTCCCAAATTTTCGGTTGTATCTATTTTACCCTAAATCAAGGGATTTTGCAATAACCTTTGTTATTTTTTTAACTATTATTTTTGATTTCGTCGATAATAACAAAAATCCAAATTTAATTCACGCCCTATTGATATAATTTAGCGCATTATAATCGGGCAACTCCGCTTTTTCTTGCCGCTTCGGCAACCGCTTTTGCTACAGTAGGAGCAATTCTTTCGTCAAAAGCTTTAGGCAAAATGTAATCTTTATTTAATTCATCGTCGGATACAAGTCCCGCTATCGCATATGACGCCGCCATTTTCATTTCATCATTTATGTCGCTTGCGCGAACATCAAGTGCGCCTCTGAAGATGCCGGGGAAAGCGAGAACGTTATTAATTTGGTTCGGGAAATCGGAACGGCCGGTACCGACGACGGTCGCGCCCGCCGAAACAGCTTTGTCCGGCATGATTTCAGGCACAGGGTTAGCCATAGCAAAAACAATTGCTCCGTCAGCCATAGACGATACCATGCTTTCGGTAACAATATTAGGCGCAGAAACGCCGATAAATACATCAGCGTCGCGCATTACGTCAGCAAGTGTACCCTTTTCCCTATTCGGATTTGTTTTAAGCGAAAGTGCTTTATGCGCTTCGGAAAGGTTTTCCATACCCTCACATATAGAACCGAATTTGTCACACATAATTAAATTTTTAAGTCCGAGCTTCATCAAATGCTCGCCGATAGCCGTACCTGCCGCGCCGGCGCCGTTGATAACACATTTAATTTCGCCGATGCTCTTACCGACAAGCTTCAGCGCATTAAGCATAGCCGCCGCAACAACAATAGCCGTACCGTGTTGGTCGTCATGGAACACGGGTATATCGCAAATTTCTTTTAATTTACGTTCAATTTCAAAACAACGGGGCGCCGAAATATCTTCAAGATTAATTCCGCCGAAACCGCCCGACAAGAGGTAAACCGTTCGCACAATTTCGTCAACATCATTAGAACGGATACAAAGCGGAAAAGCGTCCACTCCGGCAAATTCCTTGAACAATACGCATTTGCCCTCCATAACCGGCATACCTGCCTCCGGGCCGATATTTCCAAGGCCGAGAACAGCAGAGCCGTCGGTTACAACGGCGATAAGGTTGCTTCTACGGGTAAGCTCGAATGATTTGTCGATATCCTTTTCGATAACAAGACAAGGTTCGGCAACTCCGGGAGTATACGCCAAAGACAACGCCTCGGCATCTTTTACCGATGTACGCGACGTAATCTCGATTTTTCCTTGCCATTCATAATGCTTATTAAGTGCTTTTTGTTTAATATCCATTTATTTAACCTTCTTATAAAAACATTAAGCCTATTTTAGCAGAAAACGTTTATTTCTTCAAGCATTATAGCTTACCTTTGCAAAATAAAAGAAATATCTGTCGAACGAAAAAATAATTTTTCGGTATTTGCCTATCCCCTGTCGGCAATACTATTTTCGAAAAGAATTCATTGGGGGATTAGCAATAATGCTGTTTAACAAGGTTGAAATATGCGGAGTAAATACATCGGAGCTTACCGTACTTTCGGAAAAGGAAAAGGAACGTCTTTTAAAGCTTACAAAAGACGGAGACAAAAACGCAAGAGAACAGCTTATTAACGGCAACTTAAAGCTTGTTTTAAGCGTTGTTCAGCGTTTTGTAGGCAGGGGCGAAAACCCCGACGATTTATTTCAAGTCGGTTGCATCGGGCTTATAAAATCTATTGACAATTTCGATATTTCACACGAAGTAAAGTTTAGCACCTATGCCGTTCCGATGATAATCGGCGAAATTAGGCGCTATTTGCGCGACCACAGTCCCGTAAGAGTAAGCAGGTCAATAAAAGATACCGCATATAAAGCTATGCAAGTAAAAGAACAGCTTACCATAAAAAATCAAAAAGAGCCGACCGTAGATGAAATTGCAAAGGAATTGCAAATCTCGCGTGAGGACGTTGTAATTGCGCTTGAAAGCATCGTTGACCCAGTCTCCTTGAACGAGCCCGTATATTCCGACGGCGGAGATACAATATACGTAATGGATCAAGTCGGTGACAAAAACGATGACAAAAACTGGCTCGATGAGATATTCTTAAAAGAAGCTATAAAAAATCTTAACCAACGTGAAAAAAGAATTTTGAATTTGCGCTTCATGAAAGGCAAAACTCAAATGGAGGTTGCGAACGAAATAGGTATTTCTCAGGCACAGGTCAGCCGACTTGAAAAAGGGGTTATAGATAAAATAAAAGGAAATTAATCACTTGCCCTCATACTTGTCATAAAGCTTTTCAAGTGCTTTTTTCTCAATCCGAGAAACATACAATATCGCTTATTATAAATGACTTGTCAATTCGAGTTCCTTAAATCTGAAATGGATATGCAGTTCCTTGTTCGCTGTTAGTTCAACCCTTTTTATTAGGCTAACAATCAAGTCCCTGCTATATTCCTCTGCATTTAGAAATGTTTCGACTAATTCTTTTGTACGCTGAATGTCTAAGATGATGTCCTCGTTGCTGGAATTTTCAAGAGTTTGGATTTTATTCCGCAAGTCCTTTTGTTCTTGTTTCAGTGAAGCATAAACCCTTTGAAAATCATCATCGTCAACAAGTCCCGACAATTTGTTGTCAAAAGCCTTGTCGATTTTGAGTTGTATGAGATCTAACTTTGATTTCAAAGTTTCAATATCTCTGCCTTGTTTCCGCAGTTCTTTTTGTATTTGCTTAGTTGCGTTTTCAGTAATATCTTCTAAGTTCAGATTGCTCGCAAACTGCTTGCAAATTTCTCTTACTTTCTCCATTACCGCATTAGTCACATCTTCAACTCTTACGCAATGACAACTACAAGCACTATCCTTGGTAAAACGCTGATAGGTACGGCAGACAAAGTATAATACTTCACGGTCTTTTGCTAATTTTCTTTTTACAACTCCTAACGGCTTTTGACAT
>JBGVDX010000172.1:0-1901 GCA_045119575.1 Acutalibacteraceae bacterium | reverse complement strand
ACTTTGCGCCTCCTGCGTAATTACCGACGAAAACCCCGTCATAACCGCCGAAACGGCGCTTGAATTGTCTCAGCGGAGCGCTATGCGTTACGACCGCGACGGTGACGCGCATTACGACATTTTCTCCGCTTTTCAAAAATCAATGCGCGGTTCCGACCCCGACGCCGCCCTGCATTATCTTGCGCGGTTACTTGAAGCGGGGGACTTACCCGGCGCCTGCCGTCGACTTATGGTTTGCGCCTGTGAAGATGTCGGCCTTGCGTACCCCCAAATTATCCCTATTGTTAAATCCTGCGTCGACGCCGCGTTTCAGGTCGGTTTACCCGAGGCAAGAATACCGCTTGCCAATGCGGTAATACTTGTAGCAACGGCGCCTAAATCCAACTCGGCTGTTTGCGCTATTGATGCCGCATTAGCGGACGTCAAGGCGGGAAAAACGGGACCTATTCCCGATAACTTGCGTGACGGACATTATTCGGGCGCCGAAAAAATGGGCCATGCAAAGGGCTACGTCTATCCGCACCTGTATAAAAACCACTATTATCCCCAACAATACCTGCCCGACGAAATCAAAAACTCGGTATATTATAACTTCGGGGATAATAAGAATGAACAAACCTTTAAAGCGTACTGGGATGCGGTAAAATCGGATAAAAAGGAGTGATAAGGTTTGACCATCGAAGTATCGAAAAAGTTGATTTCGCTTTTGCGTATGTGGGTATGTATAATACTGTCGGCGTCAGCTTTTTTATTCGGACTTTTGTCGGTGTTTTCCCTTGTTGCTTGCCTTATTGCCTCGTCTTTATCTCTTGTAATTGCCGCGTTTATTGCCTTTTACTACATTCCTCGTTTTTACCGCTCGTATTCGGTAACGGTTAATGAAAATGCGCTTGTTGTTTCGCGCGGCGTTTTTATTCGCCGCCGTTACATTATGCCGTGTCCTCGTCTTATTTATTTTGAACGCACCCAAACGGTTGTAAGCCGAATTTTCGGCTTATATTTTGTGCGAGTTCATGCCGCCCGAGCCCGCTTAACCTTACCGGGGCTTACGCGGGAAAATGCGCTTAAGCTTACCGTCTTGCTTTCGGGGGAATACGAGAAATGACAATTGCCGAAACCAAGGTTAAAACTCACCCTTTGATGATTTTTAAATTTACTCGCCGTTATGTGTATATTTTGCTCTTACCCCTTATCCGCAGCATTCTTAACTACGGCGTAACGGGAGCGTTATCCCGACTGGTAATTATGGAAAGCCTGCTCGCTTTTTTAATTCTGTTTGTATCGGTGATGCGTTGGCTTTCGTTCAGCGTTGTTTTCCGCGACGACTGTATAATTGTTGATTCGGGCGTAATTGTAAGGCGCCATGCCGTAATGCCGCTTGAAAAAATCTCAATCAGCTATACCGAACGAAATCTGCTGCTTGGTTTGTTCGGCGCCGTTGCCGCAAGAATTGATACCGATTCGGGCTTTCGAAAAAAGGCGGACTTCGAAATATATTTCAGTCGCAAAGCGGCGCGGGTCTATGAAACTTTAATCCAACCCGAAAACCGTGGTGTTTTAAGCTATCATTCCAAGCTTTCTATGGGTATAGTAATGGCTCTTGCCAATGCGTCGGCGTTTACGGGACTAATCGTTTTGGCTCCTGCGATAAACCGAGCGGGCGAAATTCTCGGCGACCGTATCAACAGCGGACTTAGGGACACCATAAGCTTCGCAACCGCCCTTATCGGAACTATTGTTCCTCCGGCGGCAACGGTAATTGCTATAATCTTTGTTGCGGGCTTTGCCGTTTCGTTTTTGCTTACTTTTATTCGTTATATTCCGTTTCGCCTTTTGGAATCGGACAACAAAATTACCGCCGAACACGGCTTTTTAGCGCGTCACCGAGCCGTTATAAACCG
>JBGVDX010000171.1:0-2258 GCA_045119575.1 Acutalibacteraceae bacterium | reverse complement strand
TAAATTATAACGCAATCCTATCTGTGTTGTCAACATAAAATAGCCGTTGAAAGATTATATATTTAATGTTATAATAGTAATATGAGGTGAGACAGATGAAAAAAATGATTTTTGTAATCGGAATAATATCAACTCTTATATTGATATGTTCGTGTAACGGTAATTATTTGCCTTTAAATAAAAACGATGAGTCGTCCTCGGTAGCAAATGTTTCAAGTCAAAGCGGAACTACTGCCGTGAGCGAAAAAGGCTTTCGCATAGTATATGATTCGGAAAAATTTGATTATTCGGCGGGGGAAAAGGATGTTTTTACGTCGAAAACAACCGGTTCTTTCCTTGAAATTTATCTTTCGGGAGGAAAAACGGTCGACGATTTTGCCGACGAATATATCGTTTCGGCAAAAAACGACGGGTTTACCGTTAGTGAGCCTAATTCGGTTGCTGTAGGAAGAGAATTTTATTCCGCTAAATATTTCAGCGCCGAAAAAGAAGGGGAAAAGCGCGAGTGTTACTTCATTCCCGCCCAAAACGAATGTTTAGTGCTGATATTTGATATAAAGGGCGACGACGAGGCTGATCTGATTTCAATGCTTGATAATTTGACCATTGATTAAAACACAATAAATAATATTTAAACAGACGCAGAGAACTTTCTGCGTCTGTTTTTATGTTAACTAATATGATAACTTAAAAACACCTTTAAAATGACAAAAACCTGCTACCGTTTGTGACAATATTTTAGCCTATCGGGATATATAATAATATCAGGTGATTTGTTAATGACCGTTTACGCTGATATATTGGTTTTGATAAATACATATGTTAACTTTTTTGTTCTTCTTTCCTCGTCGGCGCTTTTAAGGCTTCGGGTTCCGATATGGAAAATGATAATCGGCGCTTTAATAGGAGGTTTTTCGGCGCTGATTATCCTGCTCCCCAAGCAAAACGAGCTGATATCCTGCGTAATTCATTTGATTTTGGCGCTGATAATTGTTCTTGTTTCGTTTGGGCTTTCTAATTGGCGTATGGTGCTTAAAAGGTTGGCGATTTTCTTTGCTACATCGTTTATATTCAGCGGTTGTGTATATTGCTTTTGGCTTGCGTTTAAACCTGACCGTTTGATAATAAATAATTCGGTCATTTACTTTGATATTTCAGCGATTGAGCTTATTATTGTATCTGCTGTAATTTATGCGATTTTTATGATTGTGCGGCTTGTTTGCGGCGGCTTTAATAAAAACCAAAGACAAACGGTAAAACTTGAGTTGATACATAACGGTAGGGAGCTTACATACACCTGTCTGATTGATACGGGAAATATGCTCAGGGACTGTTTTACCGATATGCCGATTGCGGTAGTGGATAACAGCATATCAAGGTCGCTTGAAATTGATTTTTATGCCGCCGACGAAGCAGCTATAAGGCGTAATAAAATACGTTTTATTCCGTTTAATACCGTCGGGAACAGCGGACTTATGCCTATCTTTAAACCCGATAAAGTTAAGGTCGACGGCAAGGTGAAAAATGATGTTCTTATAGGTGTTTCTGCAAGGCGTTTTGATGGGGAACACAACGCAGTTGCAAATTATGATATTATATAGGAGAATTTATATGCTTATATGGATTAAAAATCTGATATCAAAAATATTATGTCAACTAAAACCCGTACCCGAAGTTGATTATATTAACGGCCCGGAGCTGTTACCTCCGCCGTTGTCGAAGGAGGAGGAGCAAGAGCTTCTTTTGCGTTATTCGAACGGGGATGAAACGGTTCGAGATAAGCTTATAGTGCATAATTTGCGTCTTGTGGTATATATAGCAAGAAAATTCGACGGTACTGTTTCTTCGGTTGAGGATTTGATATCCATAGGTACAATCGGTTTGATTAAAGCGGTTAAAACCTTTTGCCCCGACCGCAACATAAAGCTTGCTACCTATGCGTCAAGATGTATTGAGAATGAAATTTTAATGCATTTGCGTAAAACCTCATCGCTTAAAGCGGAAGTTTCTATTGATGAGCCGTTAAATGTCGATTGGGACGGAAATGAATTGCTTTTATCCGATGTTCTCGGCAGTGACGGTGAAGAAATAAACCGCGGCATTGAGTCATATGACGAGGCGGTTTTGTTGCATAAATTGATTGATAAGTTAAATCCAAGAGAAAAACTTATAATGGAACTGCGTTTTGGTTTCGGCGGCAAAAAGGAGCATACTCAAAAGGAGGTCGCCGACCGGTTGGGAATATCTCAATCGTATAT
>JBGVDX010000170.1:0-3002 GCA_045119575.1 Acutalibacteraceae bacterium | reverse complement strand
TACAATAGCAGGCAGTGGTTTTCATTGTCTGCTATTATTTTTCATTATTTTGAGTGCAATTATTATCCGCAGAGCCGCGGAAATCGTAAATCACGATATTATTTACAACTAACCGAAGCACGGCGGCAGGGAGATTTATATCTCTCTGCCGTTTTTTTATGCCTTAAAACTGTAAGATTTTTGAAAACGCTTTGTTTTTATAAAAAAAATATGATATAATATTTTTGGCGCAAGAAAGGTTGCTCCCGAAAAGCCGAAAACGGTATAAAACACCCGATAAAGAGGGCGAAAAAGCGGACGCAAGCCCGATGTTTATTACGGAGCTTTGGACGTGAAATGAAAATGAAACTGTTACTTAATGCGATTATAAAATACATAGTGGGGCTTGCTTTTGCGGGGGCGTTAGTATTTCTCCCTGCGGGCAGCTTTGGTTACGCAAACGGTTGGTTATTTATCGGCTTGTTGTTCGTGCCTATGTTTGTTCTTGGAACCGTTCTTTTTATCAAGGCTCCGAATTTGCTTGAAAAGCGACTTGGAGCAAAGGAAAAGGAGAACACGCAGAAAGGCGTTGTTGCGATTTCGGGGTTACTGTTTATTGTTGGGTTTATCGTCGCGGGACTTGATTACCGCTTTGGCTGGTCGCACGTTCCGACTTGGGCAGTAATCGTCGCTTCTGTAATATTGCTTGCCGCTTACGCTCTTTATGCCGAGGTTATGCGGGAAAACGCATATCTTTCAAGAACAATCGAGGTGCAAGAGAGCCAAAAGGTTGTTGATACGGGGTTGTACGGTGTCGTTCGCCACCCGATGTATGCGGTAACGATATGGCTTTTCCTTGCTATTCCCGTGGTGCTCGGCTCTTGGTGGTCGCTCCTTTGCTTTGTGCCCTACGTTGCCGTTATTGTTGTCAGAATAGTGAACGAGGAAAAGGTGCTTGAGCAAGGTCTTGAGGGTTATACGGAGTATAAAAAACGTGTAAAATACAGGATTTTACCGTTTATTTGGTGATATAAAAAAATACGCTTATGATACAAAAGAAAAACGAGCGTTACAACTTGCGGTTTACATTTTGAACCGATGAATTGGTAGTATATATTTCAACTGTATGCTTTATTATTAAATATACAACGTTTATAAAAATTGGAGGAAACGACAATGAAAAAAATCAGTAGTGTAATTTGGGGAATCGTGCTTATTGCGGCAGGTGCGTTATTTGCGCTTAACGCATTAAACATAACGAACATCGACATCTTCTTTGACGGTTGGTGGACGTTGTTTATCATCGTGCCGTGTGCCGTAGGTTTGTTTACCGAGCGTGAAAAGACAGGTAATATTATCGGTATTGCGGTTGGTGTGTTCCTGCTGTTATGTTGCCAAGACATATTAAGCTTTTCTATGCTTTGGAAGCTCCTTGTTCCTGCAATTATCGTAATTGTGGGACTTAAGATGGTTTTCAACGGTCTTTTTGGCAACAAAGCAAACGAAATCATAGCCAAAATTAAACAAGACGGCGGCGAAACAAAGGTTGGTTGCGCCACCTTCTCGGGCTGCAACTTGAATTACGACGGCGAAGTGTTTGAAGGCGCCGAGCTTACCGCTACATTCGGCGGCGTGAAGTGCGATTTACGCAACGCTATTATCGAAAAAGACTGCGCCATTCAGGTTTCTGCTATTTTTGGCGGAATTGATATATTGGTTCCCGACAACGTCAACGTAAAGGTAAGCTCCAACTGTATCTTTGGCGGCATTTCCAATAAAACTTCCGTACACAAGGGCGCTCCTACCATTTACATAAGCGGCACCTGTATGTTTGGGGGCGTTGAAATAAAATGACCACTTTCCAAAAGGCAGTTAAATATTTAGCGATAGCGCTTGCCATCTTTCTCACAGTCAGCATTATCGGAGGAATTTTAAGTATGTTTGGTTTATTCGGTGGATTTTTCGGCGGCTCCGCTGTGACCGATGATATTAAAACCTATACGGTATCATCCGACATAAAAAGCCTTGAAGTAAAGATAAATGCCGCTGATTTTACAATTAAGCAGGGCGATAGCTTTTCGGTTGAAAGTAACTTAAAATACCTTACCGTTGAGGATAAAAACGGCGTTTTGACCATCAGGGATACAAAAAAGTTCATCCGCACCTATACCGGCGCTGTATTAACTCTCTATATTCCTGCGGACACGGTGTTCGATAAAGCAAATATTACAACCGGCGCAGGAAGGCTGACCGTAGACAACCTGTCGGCCGATACAATGAACTTTGAGCTTGGCGCCGGTGAAGTTGCGATTGATACCCTTGTTGCCGCCTCGGATATTGACATCAATGGCGGCGCAGGAAAAATCACGATATCGGGCGGTGCGCTCCATAACCTCGATTTAGATATGGGCGCCGGCCAGTTAAATCTTACGTCTGCTCTTACGGGCGAAAGTGATTTCGATTTAGGGATTGGAGAGTCCAACATAACCGTAATCGGCAATAAAAACGATTATAAACTTGATATAGAAAGAGGTCTTGGCAACATCACCGTAGATGGCACAAGCGTTTCTAATATCAAGGGACAAGGCAACGGCAATAACGACATTGAAATTAGCGGCGGTATCGGCGCCATTAACTTAAAATTCGGGAAGTCTGATATATAACTAACAAAACAAAGCAAAAGCTTTGAATTTTTAAGGCAAATAAGGGAATGCAACCCGAAGTTTACATTTAGAAACGCCTAATTGGTGGTATGTTTTCGCTGAGGAATTTACAATAAAGGCAACGCAGCGTTAGAAAAGCATAAGGAGAAATGATTATGACACTTGGCGAAAAAATATCAAAGCAAAGAAAAGAATTAAATTACACGCAGGAGCAGCTTGCCGATATTCTCGGCGTTTCCCGACAATCCGTCAGCAAGTGGGAGTCGGATATTGCCTATCCCGAAACCGATAAGCAGATAGAGCTTGGCAAATTGTTTGACTGCTCGATGGATTACCTGCTGAAAGAAGAAGTAACCGAAA
>JBGVDX010000169.1:0-2807 GCA_045119575.1 Acutalibacteraceae bacterium | reverse complement strand
AATAATATAAAAACTTATGAAAAACAGAATGATTATTAAAGTGATATTCAGCTTTTCTAAGATGAAGATTGAACTTCCATAGCTCCTTTTGCTGAATATACTGGAAAAAGCTGACCTTATCCGTCTTAAATCTTGCCTTTTTATCTAAAGACAGATATTCTTTTAAATCTGCTTTCGTTTTAATCATTAAGATGCCTACTTTCAAATTTACTTGAATGCTCTTGTGTTTCTAAAAAACTTATTTTTAAGGAAATTTCCGCCCTTTTTCAGCCAATTTTGTTTTTCCAGAAAAGCAAGCTTAACCGTTTGGAACTCAATTTCATTCTTTTCAAGCCAAGTATCAAGCAAGAACTCGGCAATATACCCGCAAAAACGAGATTCGAAAACGTTATATTCCGAATAATCAACTCGTTTTTCAAGCTCAAACAAAATCGGAAACATCCATTCGCAGAATTTATCGGATAAATCCTTACGCATAATAAATGTATTGAACATATGTGCCCAAGTACGGTTTGCAACACGGTCGAAGTTATCAAGATAATCAGGCGCCATTTCAGCAATTATCTCACGTGCGATATCGAAATCCTTAGGATTGTGCGTATGGTCGTAATGCGACTCAATAGTTTCGATATAATATTTTCGAGGCTTTGCAATTATAACTGGGCATTTTTCAAGCATTGCTTCCAATTCTTCGCGATCAAGAATATATTTAAATATCTTTTCTTTGGATTTTTTGGCCTTTTTGGAAACAAAATAGCGTCGATAATGACAACTACCCATATAATCACAGTCAAGGTTCTTCCAGCCCCAGTATTTAGAGCTTAAGTCTGAATAAAATCTGTGCTTATATGATATATTATCGCCTGTATTATCGCCTGTATATCCAAATCGTTCCTCAACCTCATCGCAGCCGACTTGAACAGGAACGTATATTGATTCATCCTCAGGGAATACATATGGCTTATGTGTTGCAACAAGAATTTTAATATTTTTCAAGCAATTCAGTCCTTAAAAAAGTTTCTTATAATCTTCAAAACTCATCAAATTTTTATCTTTTTCGCTGATTATAAGGTTTTCAATACCGCCAATTTTTTCAAATGGCCACTCGACACAGATTTCTGAGTCGTTGTACATAATTCCGGAGTCGCCGTCGCCGTAAAAAACTTCACCGCATTTATAAGAGACTATAGAATCCTCTAAAACAAGATAACCGTGTCCGAAATATTCGGGAATATACAGCTCCAGACGGTTATCCTCGGTTAAATCAAAGCCTTGCCATTTACCGAAGGTGGGACTATTTGGTCTTAAATCAACTATAACATCATAAACATGACCTTTAACACAGCGAACCAGCTTTGCTTGCTGTTTTACAAGCTGAAAATGCAACGCTCTTATAACGCCTTTGTGCGATATAGTATAAAACACCTCTTTTAACTCATGCTCTATACCGTTCGCTTTAAAGGTGTCGACGTTGTAATCCTTAATAAACCCGCCGCGGTCATCGGAAGCATAAAACGGCTTTATTAGGTAAGCTCCCTCAAGCTCTGTTTTTTTAAAATCAAATTTTTGTATCATTAGTAAATCACCTTTAAACTGTTTTAAGCCATTCCATAGTGCGCTTTGTACCTTCCGAAAAGGATATCTCCGCCTTAAATCCCGTATCCTTCTCTGTATCGGTTGTATCAAACGAAGAAAGCGGCATATTAGTACCCGTAAAAGGAACATCTCCGAAAATCGGCACAGCATTTTTATCAAGAGCGGATGTCATTTCAATAATAAATTCTTTAAGCGGTTTTGCGTTTCCGCTACCGATTATGTATTCACAAAACGGTTTTCCGTTCTTGGCAATTAAATAAAACGCCCTGGCAACATCGGAAATATGTACAAAATCATAATTTTGCGTAGCCGCAGTAAACTGCAACGGTTCACGGTTAATAATCTTACGAATAGTTGTATTTACAAATCTCGGTGACAACTCACCTTCACCGTATGCATTGGTAATCATTGGCCATATCAAATCGATACCGATATCGGCGGCAACAGCCTTGCAAAGATTATGAGCAATCAGTTTGCCCATGCCGTAAATATATCCCATACCCGGCTTACTGCCTTGTGTAGCAACCGCAGCAGCGACCTCTCGCTCCATAATGCTACCTGCTACAACAAAACGAGAACAGCCGAGCTGTTTTGCGGTTTTCATAAGCTCGACCGTCCACAGGGCATTTTTCATCTGTAAATTATAATCAACTCGCATAGGGCCTGCCGAGCCTATCCAAGCAAAATGAATCATAGTGTCAAATTCATTAACATCCACAATATCAAAAAGCTGTTCACAAAGCGATATATCAAGTTTCTTATAGGTAATAAGGTTTGAAATCGGCAAATTTTCAGCCGTTTCCTTAATATCAATCGCCAAAACTGAAACACCGTTTTCAACCAAACATTTAACGGTGTTGCTACCGACAAAGCCGTCAGCACCGGTTACAATAACCTTTTTCATAAAATGCTCACCTAAACTCACTATGAATTATCTATTCAAAAATTCATCAATCTGTTTTTTCATAACCATAACAACGTCTTGACCCGACACCCAGCATTTAGACCATTCAACCGTCTTTACAACAGCTGTTTCGAGGTTCCAGCGCGGCGCCCAGCCAAAGGTATCCTTCAGTTTTTGGCAATCAAGCTTCAAGAAATTAGCCTCGTGCGGTCCGCCGTCAGATTTATTAAGCCATTTAAGCCCGTCACCCCATTTTGAAACGAACAAGTCAACCAATCGACCGGTCTCAAAGCAGTCACAATCGTCG
>JBGVDX010000168.1:0-2626 GCA_045119575.1 Acutalibacteraceae bacterium | reverse complement strand
CCGAGGGCGGAAAAAAACTGGACAAATTGCCGGATAAATTAAAAGCTATTCTTAGCCGAAAGTTAGATATAATATTTAACGAAATTGTCATTACAGGCAGTGACATAATCGGATTCGGTCAAATAAGCGCAAAGCAATATTATACAATCGAAGATTTCGAAAATTCAGGTTGGAAAAAGAGTTTTAAAAATATCATAATAAAATGCAAAATAAATCAATAAAAGAAAAAAATATGACATCGGCAAAACGGTTAAACACGTCTGTCGATGTCATATTATATTTAAAAAAGATAAGTTTTTCATAAAATTTTAGAAAAAAACGCGCAATATCATGCAATTTAAACAATATTATAAGCGGTGAACAGGGCGAATTATACAAAATTGCACTAAAAGACAAAAAAATACTACCAAAACACAAAAAAATAGTGCATAATTAAAATAACCAATAAAGGAGAAATTAAGATGCTTGATACTTTATATGAACATCCAAATATAATCAACAACGAAGAATACCCATTTGACACATTTTGGTTTTGGCTTACCCCCGATCAACCGATAGGATGTCATATGCATTTTCATAAAGAGGTTGAAATTATATATGTTACCACGGGCACCGTGGATATATGGCTTGACGGCAAAAAAAATACGTTGACACACGAGCAGTTGGTTATGATTCACCCGAATGAAATGCACCATATTAAACTTTCCGGAGATAAGGTTTGTTGTTATTTCGGATTTAAGTTTGACCCAAGTATACTGTATTCAATAAGGCAAACCGTTTGTGAAATTAAAACCCTTACCCCGTTTTGTATCAATCCTACAAATAAACAGCGCATTTTTAACCGAAACGAGTTATCGAACGATATACGGGGACTTATTGAAACGGTTGTAAACGAAGGACAAAGACGCCAATTTGGTTTTACTTTAGCGGTTAGAAGTAAAATTACAGATATTGTACTTACCATAATTCGCGCGTGGCACGAACAAGGCATACTTGAAGACGAAGAAATGCCGACCGGACTTGCGGAAACAATACATCATGCTCAAAATTACATAATGCAAAACTTTTACGATGTAAATGAACAGGAAATTGCTCAAAGATGCAACATGAGTTACAGCTATTTTTCACGCTCGTTTAAAAAGCTCATGGGCGTAAGCTTTAGCGAATATGTAAATTACGTTAGAATGAATGAAGCTCAAAAAATGCTCATTTCCTCCGACAAAAGCGTTTCCGAAATAGCCCAAGCGTTAGGCTTTTCTTCCGCCAGCCACTTTATTCGTACATTTAAAGCGAATAAAGGCTGTACTCCTAATCAGTTTAAAAAGTGTTATTACCAATCAAATTAATATTTTAGCCGATGACTTATTGTCATCGGCTTTTTTATATATAATAATATAGCTCCCTGCCCGAAAAACGGACAGGGAGCTTTTTTATGTGATATTAGAAAATATCGGTTGAATCTTCAATCTTATCCTGTGAATCGGTCTTAGAGGTAGTTGTTGCGCCATATACAGCGGAATAGATTGTATGTGTTTCACCTACTGTATCAATGTAGGTCAGGTAAGATACGAGATATACATTGATAGCAGAGCCATCACGTGAGCTAAGGCCCATTCTGAACTGGCCGTTAGGTGTTGTAGTTGTTGCTGCCTTCTTGCGAACTGTTGCGGCAACGTTTTCAAGGGTGAGCATGTCGGCCTTGTTGTCATCAGCGGTATAAATAACGCCGGATTCAACTAAGGTGTAGCCCGTCGGAACGGTACGCTCGGTAAGATATGTTACTACTTCACCGCCGGAAACAAGAGAAACATCAGTTACATCGGTAACCGGTTTAACTTCAGCAGCAGAATCAGCAATCATAGCGAATAAAGATGTATCAGCGCCAACGCAGAAGCTGTATGACTCTTGGTAGCTGATAACTGATGTTGCGCTATCAGTTCCGTCAACGTGCCAACCGCAGAATACTTCACCGTCAGCAAGAGTTGCGGCATCAAATACTACAGTAACCAATGTGTTGTAGCTGAATGTGCCTCGAGCGTTGCCGTTAACAGTACCGCCTTCAACAGTAATGGTATAGGTATCGGCATTCTTTGAGAAATCAGCCTTAACGGTCATGTCAGCGTTTACGGTAATAGTAGCGCCGACAGCCAAAACTTTATCATTAACAATCCAGCCGTTGCAGGTGTAACCATAAGCGCTCGGGAGAGCAGGAAGGGTAATACTTTCGCCCTTATTTACGGTTACAGAAGATACAACCTTACCGCTACGGTCATAGAAAAGAACAGTTGCGGTTGTAGCATCAGATTTTGTGAAGTAAGCGGTAAATTCAGTTACGTTAGCAAGAGTAACGTTCATAACTGATTCGTGAGATACGATTTGGTTAGAGCCGTTCATCCAATATGCAAACGTATATCCTTCATCAGCAACGGCAGAAAGTTCAACATTATCGCCAACGATATAGTCATCGTTAAAGTTATACGGCGCGCCGTTAAAGAGAACGCTGCCGCCTTCACCTGCGTTAATGTGAAGCTCGCTGTACGGCTGGAACGGGCCAAAGACAGCTCTAACAACTGTTTTTTCTTCGGTAAATGTTAAATCAAGGTTGGGGTCAACGGAAATCTTGTTT
>JBGVDX010000167.1:0-4754 GCA_045119575.1 Acutalibacteraceae bacterium | reverse complement strand
TTAGCCTTTTGCTTGCGCTGTTCAACAAGCTCACGGGCAAGGCGTTCGTCGGATACGGCGTTAAACTCGTCACCTGCGCTTGGTACCTCGGCAAGGCCGATTACCTCAACGGGCACGGACGGGCCGGCTTCGGTAACCTTCATGCCGTTTTCGTCGGCCATTCCACGGACACGACCAACGGAAGTTCCGGCTACGATAATGTCGCCGTGATGAAGAGTTCCCTTTTGTACAAGCAGGGTTGCGACCGGACCTCTGCCCTTGTCAAGACGAGCTTCGATTACAACGCCGCCTGCGCGACGGTTGGGGTTAGCCTTAAGCTCCATAACGTCGGAAACAAGAATGATATTTTCAAGAAGTGTATCAATTCCCTCATGCTGTTTAGCCGAAACGGGAACGCAGATAACATCGCCGCCCCATTCCTCGGGAACAACGTTTTGTTCGGTAAGCTGCTGCTTAACGCGGTCGGGATTAGCGCCCTGCTTATCCATTTTATTGATTGCAACGATAATTTGAACCTTTGCGGCACGGGCATGGTTAATAGCCTCGATAGTTTGGGGTTTAATACCGTCGTCGGCGGCTACAACCAATACGGCAATATCGGTAGCCATGGCGCCTCTTGCGCGCATGGAAGTAAATGCGGCGTGGCCCGGAGTATCAAGGAATGTAATTTCGCGGTCGTCAAGCTTTACACGGTAAGCACCGATATGCTGGGTAATGCCGCCCGCCTCGGTAGAGGTAACGTTCTTGTCACGGATTGCGTCAAGAAGCGAGGTTTTACCGTGGTCAACGTGGCCCATTACGCAAACAACGGGGCTACGGGGCAAGAGGTTTTCGGTGGTATCCTCGGTGTCGTCGATAATACGCTCTTCGATGGTTACAACTACCTCACGCTCAACCTTTGCACCGAGTTCGGTTGCAACGATTTCGGCGGTATCGTAGTCGATAGTTTGGGTAATAGAAGCCATAATACCGAGAAGCATAAGCTGTTTAATAACCTCGGCGGCTGTCTTTTTAAGCTTTGTTGCAAGGTCGCCGACGGTAATTTCGTCGCCAACGGTAATTTTAAGCGGAATTTTCTTAATACGCTCAAGCTCAATACGACGCAATTTATCAGCTTCGGTCTCACGCTTCGGGCCCTTTTTAGGATAGCCCTGCTGAGGACGCTTCTTAATTTGCTGACGGTTTTGCGTTTGGGTGTTTACGCCCTTATCGCTGGCGATAGACTCGTACTTTTCGTTATAGCGGTCAAGCTCAACATAAGCAGAGTGCATATCAACCTTGCGGATTTCGGCAGGTCCTCTGTTAGGAGCAACAGACGGCGACTTTTTCTTCTTTTCGGGCATAGGCTGCTTTTCGCCGACGGGTGCGGCGGGAGCAGGTTTTTTAGCGGGGGTTTGCGATTTATTATCGGCTGACTTCGGCTTGCTTTTTTCCTTCTTTTCCGTATTCTCAGCGGCCGGAGCGGCGTTGCCTTCTTTTTCCGCCTTTGCTGCCCTTGCCATAGCGGCAAATTCCTCGGCAATACGAGCTTGCTCAGCCAGTTTTTCTTGCTTTTTCTTTGCTTCGGCGGCACGGCGCTCTTCTCTTGCCTTTTCGCCGGCGGCAAAGTAGTTGTCAAAGGACTCGACCTGATTATTTTGTGTCATGTAATCGAAAATTATGTCAAGTTCATGCTCTTCAAGGGCGGTTTGACTCTTTTTTGCCTCGTCAAAATATTTGGAAAGCAGCGTAACAATATCTTTGCTGGGTACGTCGAAGTCCTTTGCGACCTCGTGTACTCTGTATTTAATCATCATATAGCTGATTCATCCTTTCGTGTTAATTCGTATAGAGAGTAAATTTTTTCGGCAAAGCCTTTATCATTTACCGCGACAACGCCGGCTTTTACGCCGATTGCCGCCGAAAGCTCTTCCATTGTACAGTCAATTTCTATCGTCGGTATGTTATATTTAGCACCGTTAAAGCGAGCTTCCTTTGCTGTTTTTGGGGAAACGTCCTTTGCGTAGGCTATAAGCTTGGCTGCGCCCGATTTGGTCGACGAAATGGTTTCGTTGAGTCCAATCGAAAGCCGCGCCGCTCTACGCACAAGGCCTAAAGTGGATAAAAGTTTATTCATCGGCGCCGATTTCCTCCTCCATACGGTCGTATATCTCGTCGGGGATTGTAACCTCAAAGGCACGTTCTATGCGCTTATTTTTTCTGGCTTTTTTAAGGCAGGCGGCGTTATGACAAATGTAAGCGCCTCTGCCGTTTTTCTTGCCGGTTTTGTCAAGCGAGATTTCGCCGTCGGACGATTTTACTACGCGGATAAGCTCACGCTTTTCCTTCATTTCGCCGCAACCGGTACACATTCTCATCGGCTGTTTGCGAGTTTGCATAAATATGCCTCCATCTATAAGGTATTATTCTCCGTAAAAGCCGCTTTCGGGGCGGATATCAATTTTCCAGCCGGTCAAGCGGGCGGCAAGACGGACGTTTTGTCCCTTGTTGCCGATTGCGAGCGAAAGCTGGCCGTCGGGTACGGTTGCCTTGCAAGCCTTTTGACCGTCGGGGTCAAGCTCTACGGCAACAACCTTTGCGGGTGAAAGAGCCTCTTTGATAAATTCAACGGGGTCATCGGAATATTTGATAATATCAATCTTTTCAGGGGTAAGCTCATCAAGAATTTTGGAAATTCTGGCGCCGCGCTGACCGATACAGGAACCAACCGCGTCAACATTTTCGTCCTTGGAGTAAACGGCAATCTTGGTACGGGAGCCGGCTTCACGGGAGATGGCCTTTATCTCAATTGTACCGTCGAAAATTTCGGGTACTTCAAGCTCGAACATACGGCGGACAAGTCCGGGATGTGTGCGGGAAATCATAGCCTTCGGGCCCTTTTCACTTTCGCGTACATCAACGATAAATACCTTAATAATATCCCCTTCGTCAAGAATTTCATCGGGGAGCATTTCGGTTTTCGGTAAAATGGCCTCGGAACTGCCGATTTCGACGGTTATGCTGCCGGTTTTGGGATTAACACGGATAACCTTTGCGGTAACAAGCTCCTGATTCTTCGATTGGAACTCGGCATATGTTTTATCGCGCTCTGCGTCACGGATACCCTGACGGATAACGTGCTTAGCGGTTTGCGCGGCGATACGGCCGAAGTCCATTGTCTCAAGCTTAATGTCTACGGTGTCGCCGACAACGGCATTCTTGTTATAAGAACGGGCGGCGTCAAGAAGAAGCTCGGTCTGAGGGTCTTCGATTTCGTCAACTACGTTTTTCTTAACGTAAACATCGAACGTGCGCTTTTCGCAGTCGATGTTGCAGAAAACGCAATCTTTACCGTTGTAATCCTTCTTTACCGATACAACGATAGCGCTTGCTATTTTCTCGGCAAGGTAGTTGGCGGGAATTCCCTTCTCCTTTTCCATTAAAGATATTGCTTCAAAAAATTCGTTGCTGTTCATTTTCTATATCAATCCTTTCCAGATTATTTACTGTTTAAAACAGGTCGGTGTCGTCGGCAAGGACAACACTTGATATTTCGTTTTTGGTAAAGCTGCGGGTTTCGCCATCAATTTCGATTACGATATCGTCGTCATAACCGATAAGTTTTCCCGTAAAATCTCGCTCTCCGTTAATGGGGCGAATGGTGTGTACACGGACATCCTCACCCTCAGCCCAAATATAATGTTCGGCTCTTGTCAGCGGACGGCCGAGTCCCGGAGAGGAAACCTCCAAACAATAGGCGCAGCTAATCGGATCGGCTTCGTCAAGCACAGGGTCGATAGCGCGGGACATGTTTTCGCAGTCCTCAATGCCTATTCCGTCGGGGCTGTCAATTATAATGTGTAAATAATAGCTTACGCCTTCCTTTTGAAATCGGATATCCCATAGGTCAAGGCCAAGCTTTTCGGCTATCGGCGCGGCAAGCTCCAACACCTTTTTTTCCGTGGCGTTCATCTTGTCTTTTATACTCAAAGAAAAACCTCCAAACAAACACAAAAGAGCGGGTCGCCCCACTCTTTTTTGCTAAAAATCATCTTACATAATGTATACTACCACAGCCATAATAAAAAAGCAAGTATTTTTTTAAAAAAAGTGTTGACAAGTGCCGACAATTATATTATAATACCAAAGTCGCAGCGGTTAAGCGGCACATATGGCGGTATAGCTCAGTTGGCTAGAGCATTCGGTTCATACCCGAAGTGTCGTTGGTTCAAATCCGACTACCGCTACCACTTACGGCCCGTTGGTCAAGCGGTTAAGACACCGCCCTTTCACGGCGGTAACATGGGTTCGATTCCCGTACGGGTCACCAAGGCAAGATAAAATCCGAATTGTCTTTAAAGCGGTTCGGATTTTATTTTCGCCAAAATTAAAAAAGCATATACATTCGGCTTGACACTTTCGGCTTTTGTTATTATAATTATTTTGCCGTTCGTTGCCGGTATATATGGTGGGTATAGCGCAGTTGGCTAGCGCGCCAGATTGTGGCTCTGGAGGTCAAGGGTTCGACTCCCTTTATCCACCCCATTTTTACTGATACGGGCTACGGTTTAAGTGCCGTAAGCCCGTTAAATATTATTGAGGTGTCGCCAAGCGGTAAGGCACGGGATTTTGATTCCCGCATCCGTAGGTTCGAATCCTGCCACCTCAGCCAAAATCGACAAGTTTCAACAGAAGCTTGTCGATTTTACTTTTTCACTATTTGCTCTTCACTTTTCACTCTTCTCTTGAGAAATTTGTCGATTAGGTAAGAGCGC
>JBGVDX010000166.1:0-3515 GCA_045119575.1 Acutalibacteraceae bacterium | reverse complement strand
GAGTTAAGCTCGCCGATATTTGTACAACCGCTGCTCGCCGTAACCATATCAAGCAAACGCACAAATATTTTGGCAAGAATTTCGGCGTCGTCAACCGCTCTATGATGATTAAAATCACCGAGTCTTAACGCCTTCGCAATGCTGTCAAGCTTATGGTTTTTAATCTCTCTAAGCATAGCTCTTGAAATCGGAACAGTATCGCAATACGGATTTTTAAACGGCAAACCGATACGCTCCGCCGACGCTCTTATAAACGAAACGTCGAAGTTCGCATTATGAGCAACCAACATTCTGCCGTCGGCAAAATCAAGAAATTGCTTTATTACTTCCGTTTCGTCGGGGGCGTCGGCAACCATATCGTCGCTTATTCCCGTAAGTTTAACAATTTTTTCGGGAATAGGCATATGCGGATTGACAAAAGAACTGAAGGTTTCTTTTACCTCCCCGCCTTTTACCAACAAAGCTCCGATTTCGGTTATACGGTCATTGGTGTAACTTAGTCCCGTTGTTTCTATATCGAAAACAATAAACTCGCCGTCAAATCGCTCATGGCACTCTCCATGAACAGCGGGAACGGTATCGTTAACAAAATATGCCTCACAGCCGTAAATAGGTTTAATATCCTTACCCGATTTTTTGAGTCCCTCAACGGTATTCATAACTTCGGGAAAGGCCTGCACAACGCCGTGGTCGGTAATAGCAATAGCTTTGTGTCCCCAGTCCGCGGCACGTTTAATCAATTCGCCCGCAGGAGTAAGCGCGTCCATTTGAGACATGTTTGTGTGCAAATGGAGTTCAACTCGTTTTTCGGCGGCGTTATCCTTTATTTTTTTCTTTTGAACAATAGCAATACCGTCGGGACGGAAAATGTTTTCCTTTTCCCAATCGTCAAATTTAAGTTCTCCCTTGACAAGAATCGAAACGCCGTTTTTAAGGTCACCTATTTTGCTCTCATCTTCACTTTTAAGAAGCATTTTAATTTGTTGTGAACCAGTTCCGTCGGATATAAAAATAGACGCTCGAACCTTTTCGCCGTTCTTAATAGAGGCTTTTTCCATTTGGAAAATTTCGCCCCAAACAACGGTTTTTCCGTTATCGGGAATTAAACCGCTCAGATTTACGGGCAATCCATTAATTTTATATCCCCAAATATGGTTAGCCGATTCAAGCGAAAAAGGTAAATTATCCTCTTCAATCGGTTTAGTTTCAATAATCGGCTCAGGTTTTGCTTCAATCTTTGGTTGCGGAACATAAATCGGTTCCGGCTCAGGCGGAGTTATCGGCGCAGTTTCTTTTATTCCGCCGAAAGTGACCGTACAGTTTTTATGGAGATTGTCCTCAATCAGTTTTGAAAACTTTTGGTCATATCCGCAATCCATAAGGAAATCGTAACCACCGTGTTTAAGTTCAATTTCAACGCTATCGCCGTTAAGCTTAATATCTGCATCGTAAATAAACCCGCTTACAAACGGGTCAACCGATTGATTAAGCAGAAATTTTACAGTAACGGCATCGTAACAATTTTCACCGAAAATATACTCCGTTTTAAGGGTAGCAATATTATAAGAACGCTTAATTATATTGCGAATATTTTCAATTTCATTAATTGCAATACTGTTTTCTATGTAAAGATTAAGTAGCATTGAACGCTTTGATTTATTAACACTCAGCGAAGTAACATATAAATTCCCGTCAAGCTTGTCGTTAAGTCCGTTTAGCTGACGCGAAAATATTTCGCATATCGGTGCTTTATTCACGAAGGTTACATCCTTTCAATTTCCTCAATTAACGTGTCAACAAGCTTATCCTCGCCGACTTTTTTTATAATTTCGCCTTTCTTTATCAGCACGCCGCAGCCTTCGCCGCCGGCGATACCAATATCAGCCTCTCGTGCCTCACCGGGGCCATTTACTACGCATCCCATGACAGCAACCTTTATGTTCTTTTTGCAACCGACAAGACGTCTTTCAACCTCGTCGGCAATTTTTATCAGGTTAATTCTTGTACGGCCGCAAGTAGGACAGGAAACTATCGTCGGGCCTTCGTTACGCAGTCCCAAAGATTTGAGGAGCGCAATGCCCGCTTTAACCTCTTCAACTGGGTCGTCGGTAAGTGAAATGCGAATGGTGTCACCTATTCCGTTTAACAGTAAACCTCCCAAAACAGCAGAGGATTTGATAATTCCGTTGTATCTTGTTCCGGCCTCTGTAACCCCTAAATGAAGCGGATAACGGCTCTTTTTGGCGACCAAACTATATGCCTTATAAGCAATCTCAGCGTTAGAAGATTTAAGCGACAAAACAATGTTGTTGAAATCAAATTTTTCAAGCAACGACGCATGATAAAGAGCGCTTTCAACTATTGCTTCGGCCGTAGGTGAGCCGTATTTTTTAAGAATATTCTTTTCAAGCGAGCCGGAATTTACGCCTATGCGAATACAAATTCCTTTATTTGCGCAAGCATTGGCTACCTCTTTAACTCGGCTCTCATCGCCAATATTACCGGGGTTAATGCGTATTTTATCAATACCTGCGTCGGCGCACGCAAGCGCGAGCTTGTAATCAAAATGAATATCGGCTACAAGCGGAATATCAACCTCACTTTTAATTGCATCGACAAGTTGTACTGATTCCATATCGGGTACCGCAATACGAACAATATCACAGCCAACTTCTTTAAGACGTCTTACCTGCTCCACCGTGCCTGAAATATCGGTTGACGGGACGGAGACCATAGACTGAACAGTTACGGGATTATCGGAGCCGATTTTTATTTTTCCGATAGAGAAATTTTCAGTTTTTCTGCGAGCAATCATAGTTTCACCGCTTATCTGATTAAATTAAAAATATCGTTAAAGGTTATAAAAATAATTAATGCAAATAAAATCGCAAAACCGACCGTATGAACTATTCCCTCATATTTTGCGGGTATCGGTTTCCGCCTAATCATTTCGATTATTATAAAAATCAATCGTCCTCCGTCAAGCGCAGGAAGCGGAAGCAGGTTCATGATACCAAGATTTACCGAGATAATACAGCCTAAGTAAATTACGTTCCAAAGCGAGTCCTTTGCGGCGTTGCTTACGGCGGCGGTAATACCTACGGGGCCGGATAATTGATTAAGCTTATATTTCCCCGTTATCATATCGAAAAGCGACATATAAACAATTCTGCCGTATGAAACGGTTGTTTTTGCGGCGTATTTAACGGTACTTAAAAATGTCTTTTCTTCGCCGTAAACCTTAAAATCAAGGTCGATATAGTTATTGCCGTCGTCAAGCTTTTGTAAGTTAAACTGAACTCCCTCAAGTTCGGTTTCCTTGCCGTCACGAATAACGGTGAAATCAATTTTTCCGTCACGTGCCGAGGAAAGCATATAGCTTAAATCACTGAAACAATAAATTCTGCGTCCGTTGGCCTTAATAATTTCGTCGTCAATACGAAGGTCGTAGCCGTTGCTTACGGCGTTTTCATCAAACTGAGCCACCGTTGTGGTTGCAAAACGCTCTTGCGGTA
>JBGVDX010000165.1:0-3288 GCA_045119575.1 Acutalibacteraceae bacterium | reverse complement strand
AGATTCATTACAGGTTTCAGAGAAGTCTGAAGATAATACGAATAATGCTGTTAGTCAGATTTATATAACAAAAAACAGTACAAAAAGCGGAGCTGTCCAACGGTCAACCCTTTCCATAAGCTCCTCTGAAAAATCACAGATGTTGCAAAACACTGTACCGAGCATCATGCAAGTAAGCAGAGACGAGAAAGACACATGAATTCCGAAAATATTAAACTTTAACATCGAAATTCCAACCGTAAGGAACACAAACGCAACCGAAACGGAAAGTCGCTTTGAACGGGAATGGAAAAATCTTTCGAAAAGATTGAAAAGAAATCCCATAAGCGCACCGAGAAGAAGCGACAGTACAACCTCAAGCAACGGTTCAATTATTATAGAAAGTATATCAACACTGCCGGAAACGAGCGCCTTGGCAACTCCAAACGATATAGCAAAAAGTACAAGACCTACAGCATCATCAATAGCAACTATGGGAAGAAGAATATCCGTAAGCGGGCCCTTTGCCTTATACTGCTTAACTACCATAAGCGTTGCCGCAGGGGCCGTTGCAGACGCTATAGCGCCGAGAGTAATTGCAGCGGGAAGCGACAATTTATCGGGCACTACAAAATGCAACGAAATAAGTGCTGCGTCAACAACTATTGTTGCGAAAACAGCCTGAGCAATACCGATAATAGTTGCTTGCTTACCGGTCTTTTTAAGTTGCGAAAGTCGGAATTCGTTACCGATAGAAAACGCAATAAAACCAAGCGCTGCGTCCGAAATAAGCGAATAATTTTTAACATCAGCCATGCTGTTAAATCCGACACCGGGTATTTTTAAAGCGCCGAGCAAATAAGGGCCAACCAATATGCCGGCAACAAGATACGCCGTAACGGCAGGCAGCTTAACCAGCTTCGCAAGACGTGAAAGCGCTAAACCCGCTAAAAGAATTAATGATAACAAGACAAATATCTCCATCTTTTCTACTCCTTTAAAATCAACACACCGCAAAAAAAGCAAAGACACTAATAACCTTTAAGATGTCTTTACGTTATTATGTAGCATTATCCCTTTATTTTTGGACGACACACATTATATCACAACAATATAAATTTTCAACAGTAATTTGGATTTTTTTGTGAATAAAAAGCAGTATAAGTTGTTATTAAAACAAGCTTAATACTGCTTTTTAGTATAAACATTAATATAGTTATCCGTGTTTTGGTTTCTGCGTAAACTTTATAATATCACACAAATGCAAAAAAGCCAAAAAGCTTTCCTGCTTTCCTTTATTAATGTAATAACCTGTCTTTACTGTCCGAAATCTTTTTCACCGTACACATTTGCAATAAACTTAGCAATATTTGTGTTATCGCAAGGCTTTTTGGTGAGACTTTCGGTTCCCTTACCCATCGCAAAAAGAGGTACATCTTTATTGGTATGGTTCGTAGAGTAGAACTTAAAGCTTCCGTCGGATTCTTCTCGTAAATCGCCCGTTTCATGGTCTGCGGTTACTATAAGAACAGTGTTAGGGTGCATTAAAGTAAACTCCATAGCATAAGCAATTGTCTCGTTGAAACGTTTAACGGTATGTATCATGCTGTTATAATCATTACTATGAGAATTTTTATCAATATAGCCTTCCTCAAGCATCATAAAGAAACGTGAGTTTTCGCCGGATATGGTTTCAAGGGCGTTTTTCTCTCTTGAAAGCAAGTTATCGTCAAGAGAGCCTTCCGCAACAGTAATTTTATCTAACACAAAAAGACCGTCTATTTGGCTTTGAATAGCCGATGTGTTTCCACGGTCACTGCAATGCGCCAAAAACGCTCCCGGTGTTGCTCCCGTAATTAAATCGGTAGTAAGTATAGCGGTCTTTGCTCCGACTTCATATGCAAGTTCGCGCACGTTGGGTATAATTTCCGCTTTATGGTTCAATCCGAGGTAACCGTTAATTGTTTTATATCCGCTTGCAAGGGCTGTACCTGCAGCGGCACTATCTGTATATGCGGCGCTCCCCAAAGGATTAACGGAATAGGAATATGTTACCGCTGTTCCGATATTAGGCATAGATTTGGCATAAAACTTTGACATACCTTCCTTTTCGGCGGCCGCAATATGGTTTTCGCCCATTCCGTCGCCTATCATCAAGATAGCGTTTTCGGCTTCCTTAAATTCGTATTTGACAGGGGTCGCGTTAGCCTCAATTATTATATTTGTTGTATCGTTAAACCGATTCAACAGCGCGTTCGACGCTCCGCCGACCATATATCCCTTCGCCGCCATAACAACCTTATCGGTTGAGGCGGTAAGTATAAATTCATCGCTCATCATTTCAACGCCATACGCTAAATTGGAATCGTTGCGGTTGGTTTCGCCGATAAGCAACTCGTTCTTTTGCTCCTTAACGCTATCGGGTACGACGTCCAAAACCTCTCCGCAAATAACGTTAAGCTTTTCAGCTAAAATTTCAGCAGTAAATTGGGAAAACAAATCGTCTTCGTCAAAAACTATACAGTATTCTTTAAGATTTATTCCGTTAAGTTTTATGCTGTTCTCGACCGAGGTTACAGCCTCAGACGAAACAGGCTCGGAGGATAATGACGACGAAACATCAGCAGGATTGTGATTGTTTCCGCAACCCACAAACACAAATACACAAAGCAAAAGCGCTACCGCAGATTTAAAAACTTTTCCAATCATTTCAATCACCCTAAAAAGTTATCTAAAATAATTAAAACATTAAATACTATAACTGTCAAGACAATCATATAACGTTATTTTTCAATTTTTCTTTTTATGCGTCGTCTGAAATATCGCTTAATTCTTTCTATTCTCTCGGGATTAAGTCCCGGTATTAAGCTTAAAAGTAAAACCCTATATTCGCTTCTCCATTCAACATATTCTTCCCAATCACCAGCTCTCGACATCTCAATCTTCACAATTCGTATATCATCGAGCCATCGCCTTAATTTTATTACCGCCACGCAAAACGTTAGCGCAAAAACAACCAATCCGCAAATTAATAAAATAACAAACATTCCGTCCTTCATCAGTAACAACCCCTTTAATGATATATGTGCATACTAAATCACAACGGTTACTGATTTTCGTCCTGTATGTTTAGATTATTGTAATTTAACTCAGTTGTATCAACTTTTTTATGCGTCATTTGAAGCGCACATGTTATAAATACGCCTACCAATAATCCAATAAAAATTACAACAATTAGGCAAACAATATATCCCATATAAACTCCCATAATTTTTTTACCTGCAACTTTAATTAGTTTGAAAATTGTAT
>JBGVDX010000164.1:0-1875 GCA_045119575.1 Acutalibacteraceae bacterium | reverse complement strand
ATAACGGTTACTGTGCGGCAGATATCAACATTTCGATTAAAAACCATCTTATTGGATTTGCGGCAGAAAAATCAAGACGCGAAGATACGGTTGAAAGTATTGATAAATTTTTCAATGATTATAATATAGACAACCACTAATAGAATAACATTTTTTTAAAAAGACGCTTAATATAAGAAGCATATAAATCGTTCGTAACAGCCATACTTTTTCACAGGTATGGCTGATATTTTTCATGGGGTTTATTTTTTGTTTCGGCTATGGTATAATAGTGAAAAAGAAGGTGAATGAAATGGATTTTAATAAAGCCGCGGACAAAACAGGGCGAATTATTATAAAATTTTTTTGCATTCTCTTTTTATTTTCGTTCGGTCACATTATTTTAAGCGCTGTTTTTAACCGTAATGTTTATTCCTATGTCCCTCTTTTTCTTGTCGGATTTATAATTTTGTTTATCATATTATTGTACGCTTTATATAATCTTGCTTTTTCGGCAAGCGAGTTTTTTAACAGGCATTTTAAGCTTATTCTGTTATCATCGGCGCTTTTAATGTTCATTGTGCAACTCGCTTTTATCAACATTTTAAGATTTACGCCGCAGTTTGACTTAGAAACAATTTATAACGGCGGTATTACGTGGGCCGAAGGCGGCAAATTCACCGAATACGATTCGCCTACATGCCGCTCCGATTATTTTTACATTTTTCCGAATAATTTGGGTGCGCTTTGTTTATTTGCGGCGCTATTTAAGGCGGCGAGTTTTTTCGGGTTAACCGATTACTTTTTCGTTGCGTCGGTATTTAACGCAATTTTGTTTGCGGGAACATTTGTACTAACGGCGCTCATTAGCAAAAGGCTTTTCGGCGCAAATTCGGCTATCATTTTAATTGCGTTGTTCCTTATTACGCCGCCGTTTTATTTTATTGCGCCGGTGTTTTATACCGATTCGTTGTCGCTCATATTCCCCGTTGCGTCAATATACCTGTTCCTTGTCGGAAAGGACGCAAAGTCGGTTCCGTTTAAGGTTTTGTTTTTTGCATTATCGGCTATTATTATAGCGATTGGCGGACTTTTAAAAATGACCGCTGTAATCGCCTTTATCGCCGCCGTTATCTATTTATTTGTAACCTGCAGATGGAAAAGCCTTATCGCTTACACGGTTATAGGCTCAGTTGTTTTAGCCGCTTGCTTTGTCGGGTTTGACCGATACATGTACGCGACGCACCTTGACCGAGAAAAGGCCGAAAACATGAACACGCCGATACTTTACTGGCTCGATTTAGGCGTTCACGGTCAGGGCACCTATAACGAAGGGATTTACAGGCTGTCACGGTACACCGAGGACCCTGAAGAAAGAAAAGAGCTTTTAAAGGCCGATATCGACGCGGCGCTTGACGAGCTTAATGTTGACGGGGTGTTAAACCTTTTATCGACAAAGCTTGCAAGAGCTTTCGGCGACGGTACATTTGCGCTTTCCGATTTCTTGGACGATTCGCCGAAAAAGGTCTCGGCAATTCACGATTATATAACCTATGATGGCGAATACTTTTTAGCGTACAAAACTTGGTGTACGGGAGTATTTTTTGCGGCGCTTATTCTTATGCTGTTTTCGGTTAAGGCGGTGAAAAAGCATAAAGAATTGCTGATTTTTCTTACCGCTGTTTTCGGCATAATGCTGTTTTTAACCTTTTGGGAAATTAACAGCCGATATATCACTACCTTTATACCGTTTATTTTTATTGCGGCGTCGGCGGGAATTAAGGAATTCTTTAAAACCGCCTATAAAGCGGTCAAAAAAACAATTTTTGCAAAATAAGGGCTTCATTTATATTGAAACAAGTTAATGTAACGCCTGATAGCGTCCCGTTTATTAAA
>JBGVDX010000163.1:0-3359 GCA_045119575.1 Acutalibacteraceae bacterium | reverse complement strand
ATTGCACGACCGGCGGTGGAGGTAAGGGTCTTGTCGTTACCGTCAAGGGTGATTGCCTTGTCGATAGTAATGATTTCGCTTGCTTCGAGGTCAGCGAGAAGAACGATTGTATCGCCGGCTTCTGCTGCTGCATAAGCCTCTTCAAAAGTATCGTATCTAACGCCGTCAACTTCGGCTGCATAAGCGATTTCGGGGTTGTATTCGCCACACCATACGCACTTGTTGTCTTCGCCATAAGAATGGTCAACAACCGGGATTGCTTCGGTGTAGGTATCGTCACATTCGCAAGTATAGGTTAATACGCCTTCTGTCTGACAGGTTGCTTCTGTAGTTACTTTAGAAGTGTAAACATGCGTATGTTCGGGTTTAGACGAAGATGCAAAAGTAAGTGTAGGACCGTCAGCAGTAATAGTCCATCTGTCTGCGCCATCGCCGAGCCATGCGCCTGCCTTGTAGTCGGCTTCGGTTGCGTAAGCAACTTCGCCGGTAACAGCAATTTTATCGGGTGTAGCGTTGTTGAAAGCAGCTTCTGCGTCACACGGAATAGCGTAAGAATCGGTGATAATTACGTTGTTTGCAATTCCGCTGGTATTTGTCATGTAAGCTACATAGTCACCGGTACGAAGAACCTTGCCGTCGGTAACATGAGCTGCGTCGCCGCTATATTCCTCAGCAGTAATTCTAAGAGACACCTTACCTGCGTTGAAGCAGTTTGTGTAGGTGTAGCTGTATGTAGCACCGTCAACCCACGGAACCATACCGTTTCTGCCGATAAAGCCGGCAGCAAAGAGGTTACCGGCAACGTCGCCCTTGTTAAGGCAACGGGTGAAGTAAATTCTCGGAACGGAGCCGGAGCCGTCATCAGAGGTAGAACCAAAGAAGCCGCCGGCGCCGTTGTAGTCCTGTCTCCAGGTAACATATTTAAACTGGGTAACGTTACCGTAGTTTGCACAGTCGGTAAAGCTTACGTAGTTATCTCTATAGTTAATTGTAGAAGCCGCGCCAAAGAAGCCGCCGGCAGAAATACCGTAAACGTCAGCATAGTTTGCACAGCTTACGAATTGTTTGTCGTCTCTTCCGCTAAGTAAACCAGCGAAACCGCCGGCATGACCAACAGATCTGTTGTTAAAGGTAATTCCGTCACGCGAGTCATTACCGCTGGCAATACCGCGAGCAACGCAGTTTTCCATATAAACTGTACCTTCGAGCTGACTGAAGAACAAGCCGACAGGCTTAGCGTTGTTGAACTGGGTAACATAGCCCTGAACTTCAACGTCGGTAACTGTAATGTGGTAAGCTTTAGCAGCTAAGATACCGGAACCTTCGTTCTGGTAGGAACATACATAAGAATCAACAATCTTAAGATTCTTAATAACAGCATGAGCATCGGCTCCAGTACCTCTTGCATAGAGGAACAAGCCGCCATAGCCGTTCGTATAGGTGTAAAGGCCGCTAATTGTATGGCCGTCACCGTCGAAGGAGCCGCCAAACATGTTAGAAGTTGTACCGATAGGAGTGAACGAAACGGACGGTGCTTTTGACAACAATCCGTTTTCTCCAAGAAGGTTTTCGTTAAATGTGATGTCGGCGCCAAGCTTGTAATAAGCGTTAAGGTCAACACCTGTACCTATCTGAGCCGACATGTATGCGAGCTCAGCAGCGCTTGAAATGATGTACGGGTCATCAGCAGTACCGGTACCGCGGGTGTAGCCTTTGGCTACCGTGCCGTCCCATACCTGAGTCATTGCAGAAGCCATAGTTACGCAAGCAAAAAGCTGTACCATCATGCAAATCGTAAGTATGGTAGCGAGCAATCTTTTGGATTTTACCATAAATGATCAATTCCTTTCTTAAATTGATTTAATAATGTAAGTGTAATAAGCTATTTACAGAGCAACAGTTGCCATTTAGCCGAAATTTTATCGTTTACTGCCAAACAACATAATTTCAAGGAACATCGCTCTTATAACAGCGTATTATCTGATTATGAGTTTATCATATTTGGTAATTTTTTTCAATAATAATAATTTATTTTCTACCCTTTGTACTAAATGTGAATAGTTTTTTAAGCAAGTTTAACATTTTATAATACAATTAGCGCAAATTATTGTAATTTATTGTAATTTCGTGCGGTTTTTTGTAGCGCCTTTTTGGTATTTAAAGTAAAATTTTGCTGTTTTATTCGAAAAGCAAAATCCTTTTAACGGTATTTTACCCAAGAAACAATCCACCGCCGCGACAAGGTGAAAATTCTGTCTTTTTTTCTTAAAAAAATAACGGTGGCCGCCTTCTTACGAAACGCCACCGTTGAAAAAAGATTTTACGTAAAATAATATTAATATAATGTATTATTACAATTTATTAAGGTAGGCGGTTACGTCAAAGGCGTCCAATCCGCTGTCCTTTTTCAAATAGAGCGGGTGGTGCGGATGGCCTTTTTTTGAACGGGCCCCGGCCGAATACCATTTTGCGCCGTATTCCTCGCCGATTTTAATCATGTCGCGAACACAAAGGGGTAAATAGTCGCGTTTTTCGATTATTGTTCCCCACGCCGCCCAAACCGACGGCGCCGTTTCGCTTACGGCAAGTATGTAACGGAACGCCGCCATGTTTTCGGCGTGCATAGCCATGTTAAGCTCGTGTTCCATGTCGTCGGGGCTTGTTGCGCGTTGGGCATAGACGTTAAACATTATAAACGAATCGTACCCGTTATGAAGCGCTATTCGTTCAACCGATTTTAAGGTATTGTCCAAGTCGTCGGGAGCCGCCGTAGACGGGTTTATGCCGACGCAGATAAGCGGATTTTTGCCCCTTGTGCCCAAAATATAACGGTACTCGGAATACGTGTTCGGCACATACAGCCAGCGGTCGACGTCATAATCGCGCGACGGCAAAAGCGCTTCGTTTAATGCGTCGGAGAATTTCAAAACGCCGATTTCGTGGGTTGTTGACTTAGGAATATGCATAAAAGCACCTCACAGTTCGTTTGCAAAAATGGAAAGATAGCCGTTGCCGAAAATTTCGCTTGCCGACGAAACTATCATGAACGAATTCGGGTCGGCGGCGCCGACGGCGTCACGGATTTTCGGAAAGCGGTGCTTTTTGGCGACAACCATAAGGATAGTTTTTTCTCTGCCCGTATATGCGCCTTCACCCTTTATAACCGTGCTTCCCGTATTAACCTTTTCGGTAAGCACTCGGTTAATTTCGTCGGGACGTTCGGTTACGATAAATATCATTCTTGCTCCGTTGGAGCCGTATAAAACAAAATCAAGCACCGTGCTGTTCACCGCAAGGGCTATACCCGCGTAAAGGGCGGCTTCTATGTTTCCGAAAACAAGCGCAGATACGCCGACTAT
>JBGVDX010000162.1:0-1167 GCA_045119575.1 Acutalibacteraceae bacterium | reverse complement strand
ATGCACTTTCCATTTCTTCTTGCAAAATTTTTGCGGCGGCGGCAGAATCGCATTCATCGGCTTCGACAATAAGCTCGTCGTGCACCTGCAAAATGAGCTTTGCGTTAGGCAACTCCGTTTTAAGTCGATTATATACCTTTATCATTGCTATTTTAATAATATCGGCGGCGGTGCCCTGAATAGGCGCGTGTCTTGCAACACGTTCACCGAAAGACCTGAGCATATTGTTCGAAGCGGTAAGTTCGGGTAAATATCTACGTCTATTAAACGCCGTTTCGACGTAGCCGTTCTTTTTAGCTTCTTCAACCACTCTGTCCATATATTCAGATACGCCCGTATAAGTTTTTAAATAGCTTTCAATATATTGCTTTGCCTCCGAATAGGAAACATGAATATCTTTCGCAAGTGAAAAAGCGCCTATTCCGTAAACAATACCGAAATTTACCGCCTTTGCCTTTGAACGCATAGCGGGAGTTACATCGTCAACGGGCACACCGAAAGCTTGGGAGGCGGTTAACGTATGAACATCGATATCGGTTATAAATGCGTTTGTCATGGCCTTATCTTTTGAAATATCGGCAAGAACACGCAATTCAATTTGCGAATAGTCGGCGTCACAAAGCAATTTTCCCTCGGGAGCAATAAAAAACTTGCGGAAAATACTGCCGTACTGGGTTTTAACGGGGATATTTTGCAAATTAGGCTCGGTTGAGCTTATTCTGCCCGTTCTTGTCTCGGTTTGATTAAAGGTGCTGTAAATACGGTTATCGTCGCAGGTAACCTTTAACAGGCCGTCGCAATAGGTTGATTTTAACTTTGCAAGCTGTCGGTATTCAAGCAAATATTTAACAGCAGGGTGCTTATCACGTAACCCTTCAAGCACTTCGGCGTTTGTGGAATAGCCTTTTTTTGTTTTCTTTCCCGCCGGAAGTCCTAATTTTTCGAACAGGGCCGTTCCAAGCTGAATTGGCGAATTAAGATTAAATTCATATCCGACAAGTTCGTATATTTTTGCGCTAAGCTCGTTAATCTTAGCCTCAAGCTGGTTTCCGTAATCTTCTATTCCCTTAGAATCGACCATAAAACCCGACATTTCCATATCGGCAAGTACTTTCGCAAGAGGAATTTCAATATCGGAAAGTAATTTTTCTTGATTATTTTCTTTTA
>JBGVDX010000161.1:0-21965 GCA_045119575.1 Acutalibacteraceae bacterium | reverse complement strand
CTCCTTAAGCAAATACGGAATTGAGCCGATATGGTCCTCGTGTCCGTGGGTGATAAACAATCCGCGGATTTTGTCCTTGTTCTTGATAACATATGTGAAATCGGGGATTACGATATCGATACCGGGTAAATCGTCGTCGGGGAAAGCCATTCCGCAGTCGACAAGTATCATATCGTCGCCACATTCGTAAAGGGTAATATTTTTTCCGATTTCTTCAAGTCCGCCGAGCGGAATTACACGCACGGGAACAGACGCTTTTTTCTTTTCTTTTGAATTTTTGCCCGATTTGTTATACTGTCTTTTCTTGGTTTCGGGTTTTGAAGTTTTTTCGTTCTTGCGCTGGGTTTTATGGGTCTCGGTCGGATTTATGCGACCGTAAGCCGCCTCTTTTTTTGCTTCTTTCTTTTTCGGTTGGTTGGATTTAGCCTTGCCTGAATTTCGGCTTGACTGATTTTTTGTTTTTTCGTTTGATTGATTACGACTACGTTTTGTTTCGTCGTTTTTTTGTGCCATAAAAATCTCCTTTTCCTGTCATGTTAAATAATATATAGTTCGGTTCTGTATCGGTATGTACAAGGCACCTATTAAAATTCATTCTTAAATAATAATATGATAGGTTAAATAATATTACCCCCAGTTTGATATATTGTACCCCAATAAAAGCCTATTGTCAAGAAACGTAAAACCATACTAAGGCGATAAAACCGTCGTGTTGTTTATTATTGCGCGGTTTTAAAAAATTTAATCGCGTAAATAGGTTTCGTTTCGGTTGATATAAAAAAAGAAATAGTGTATAATATTATTTATTCTTAAGCGTGCTTATGTTTTGAGGTGCAAAATGGTATCTAAGCTTTACAGTATAGGCGTTTTCGGCATAGAAACCTTTACGGTTGAGGTCGAGGCCGACATTTCGGTCGGTATTCCCGCCTTTGATATAGTCGGTTTGCCCGACACGGCGGTTAAGGAATCAAGAGGCAGAGTTAAATCGGCGGCTAAAAACTGCGGATTAAGTTTTCCCGTAAGCCGAGTTACCGTCAATCTTGCCCCCGCCGACATAAAAAAAGAGGGCGCAATTTACGATTTGCCCGTTTTAATGTCGGTGTTGTCGGCGGCGGGACAAATCCCCCTTAACCTTGAGGACACCGTTTTTATCGGTGAACTTTCTTTGACGGGCGAGCTGCGTCCCGTAAGAGGCCTCCTTGCCATGGCAATACACGCAAAAAACTGCGGTTTTAAGCGTTTCTTTGTCCCCGCCGGTAATATTGCCGAGGCGTCGGCGGTAAGCGGCATTGATATTATACCGATAAACGACCTTACCGAGCTTATGGAGGTTTTATCGGGCAAAAAGGATATTTCTCCCGTCAAGCCAGAGGATTATCCCGACACGGCCGCCGAAGCCTACTTAGATTTTGCCGACGTTAAAGGTCAACACGCCGCAAAATCGGCCATTGAAACGGCGGCAGCGGGCGGTCACAACATACTTTTAATCGGCCCTCCCGGCTCGGGAAAAAGCATGCTCGCAAAGCGGATACCCTCTATTTTGCCCGAGATGACATTTGACGAGCAAATTGAAACAACAAAAATTCATTCAATAGCGGGCGTTTTGCCGTCGGGCATTCGTCTTATACGTCACCGTCCGTTCAGAGCTCCGCACCATACAATTTCGCCCGCAGGGTTATCGGGCGGCGGTACGGTGCCCCGCCCCGGCGAAATATCGCTTGCACATAACGGCGTACTTTTTCTTGATGAGTTACCCGAATTTTCGCGTCAAGCTCTTGAAATTTTGCGCCAGCCGCTTGAGGACGGCAAGGTTAACATTACCCGCGTTGCAGGGTCGCTCAGCTACGATTGTTCGTTCATGCTGGTTGCGGCGATGAACCCCTGCCCTTGCGGATACTTCGGCCATCCGACAAAGCAGTGCACCTGCTCACCGAGGGCGGTTGCAAACTATCTCGGCCGTATTTCGGGGCCGATGTTAGACCGAATGGATTTACACATTGAAGTCCCGCCCGTTGATTTCGAATCGCTTTCCGATTCCGCAAGAGGCGAAAGCTCGGCCGTAATACGCGAGCGCATTAACAAGGCAAGAAAAATTCAGCAGCAACGTTTTGACGGCACCGACGTTTCTTGTAACGCGCGCATGTCGTCAAAAATGCTCGATTTGTACTGCCCGGTGACCGACGACGCAAGAGTAAATCTTAAATCGGCATTTGAGCGGCTCGATATGTCCGCCCGTACCTATGACCGCATACTCAAGGTTGCGCGTACCGTTGCCGACATTGACAACAGCGAAATTATCTCCTCGGCGCATATATTACAGGCGATACGTTTCCGCAGCCTTGATAGAAAATATTGGAATCGGTGAAAAACATGAGCAAGAAAAGGGTTTTAGTCGCGATGAGCGGCGGCGTCGACTCCTCTGCGGCGGTGGCGTTGCTCCTTGAACAGGGATACGAGGTTGCGGGCGCAACCATGCAGATATGGCCGGCCGACGAAATAAAGAAAAATCCCCGACTTAACGAGGCCGTAAACGACGCAAAAGCCGTTGCGGACAAGTTGGGAATAGAACACTATGTCTTTGATTTAAGCGAGCAATTCGGCGACAACGTAATAGCTCCGTTTATTAACGATTACCTAAACGGGCGAACTCCAAACCCGTGCGTTTTTTGTAACAAGACGATGAAGTTCGGATTGTTTCTTGACAAAGCGCTCGAAATGGGCTTCGATTATATCGCAACGGGACATTACGCAAGAATTGAAAAGGACGAAAAAGGATATCATCTTATCCGCTCGGCATTTGACAGCAAGGACCAAACCTATGTGCTTTACAACATGACGCAACAGGTTTTAGAGCATTTGCTGCTTCCCGTCGGCGGAATGGACAAGTCGGAAATCCGCAAATTTGCCGAAAAAGCGGGTATTGAGGTTGCGAACAAGCCCGATTCGCAGGAAATTTGCTTTGTGCCCGACGACGATTACGCAAAATTTATTTTAGAGCACAGCAATTATACCGACAAAAAGGGCAATTTCGTTGACGTGAACGGCGAGGTTATAGGCGAACACATGGGAATTATCCATTACACGGTTGGCCAGCGAAAAGGTCTCGGCGTTGCTTTCGGAGAGCCGAGATATGTTGTTGAAGTTGACGCCGAAAACAACCGAGTTATGCTCGGCAAAAACGAGGACACCTTTTCCACCTCGCTTATCGCCGAAAAGGTTAATTTTATCAGCGGAAATATTCCTAACGCGGCTATTACGGTCGAAGCTAAAATCCGTTACGGTGCAAAAAGCACGACGGCAACCGTTATACCCGAAGAAAACGGATTGTTCAGGGTTGAATTTGACGTCCCCGTAAGAGCCGTTACAGCCGGACAATCGGTAGTTTTTTATAACGGCGACGAGGTTATCGGCGGCGGTATAATAGCCGGACGCAATTGACAAAAAGACGCTAAAGATATATAATTTTGCATAAAATGTTATATTCTTATCGGAGAAAAAATGTATAAACGACATCAGCCCGGCAAATCGTTGCTGGAAAAAATGAAGGAATTTAATATTGGCGCTGACGATATCTTGACCGTTACGGGTACCGATTTTTCGGTCGACAGTCAGTATTCATTTTCTTGGCTCGTCCTTACAAAGGATTGGGTCTATTTGCTTTTTTCCGATAAAACGACGGTAAACGTAGATAATTACAGCCGCACCGACGGCAGAAACGACGTACCGAGCGACGTAAGAGTTGAAAAAATCGCTCTTTGCGATATTGAAAAATTTGAAACGCTTCCGCTTGCCGCGGGATGTGTTATTTCGGTAACCGAAAAGGGCGTTTCCAAAAAGCTTTGCGCCTGCACCGCTACATGCACTCCGGGAGCAAACCATTTTGCGCGTTGCGTCATGCTCGCAAAGGAAAAGGATTACGCTCAAATAAACGAGCTTAACGAAAAGCGGAGATTTACAAGGGGCAAATGCCCGAAATGCGGCACTCCGTACAAGGAATACGGCAACTGCATTTGTCCGAGGTGTAATTCGCGGCGTTCGGCTATGATTAGATTGCTTAAATATTTCCTGCCGCATAAGGGCATGATTGCCGTTATGATGATTTTCATTGTGCTTTCGACCGTAGTTAACCTGTTCGCTCCGTATTTAAGCGGCACCGTGCTTTACGGCGAAATTTTAGAGGGCAAGCTCGGTTTCACCGAAATGTTCGGAGACGGCATTGCCGTTACAACGGCGTTGCTTATCACGGTTTTGACAATAGTTGCGGCAAAGCTTATAACTGAAATTTTTACCGCCATACAAAACGTTTCCATTGCAAAAATCGTTCCCTACGTTGTTAGGGATATTAAATCCAAAATATTTGACGCCATGAGCAGGCTTTCGCTAAGCTTTTTTCAGCGCCGTGAAACGGGAAGCCTTATGACAAGAGTGCTTGACGACGCTGAGCAGGTTACAAATCTTTTTATTGAAGACGCTCCGAGGCTTATGGTCGACGGAATTACCATTGTCGGCGTTGCGATTTCTATGTTTGCAATAAGCTGGCCGGTTGCGGTTGCGGCGATTGTGTTTATTCCGCTGTCGTCGCTTATTACAATACGCGTTATGCCGAAAATGTGGGTTTATTTCGGAATGAAATTCCGTGCGTCACGCAACATGAACGCTCACATTAACGATAATCTCGCCGGAGCAAGAGTTGTAAGAGCCTTCGGTCAGCAGGTTTCCGAAGAAAAGCGTTTCGAAAAGCTTAACGAAAAGGTTAAAGCCGCCGAATTTAAAATTGTCGGCGTTCAAAACGAGCTTTATGCTACATACCATCTTATTCAAAATATCGGCGTTTTCGCTGTTTGGGGACTTGGCTCATTTCTTGTTTTAAGGCAGTTCGATTTCAGTTATGCAAACATCATAACCCTTATCGGTTATGTCGGTATGCTAAGCGGACCCGTAAGCGACATTTCAAAAGCATTGCGCCAGCTTGCCAACTGTATGAACTCTACTCAGCGAATTTTTGAAATTCTTGATTCTAAACCCGACATTAAGGAAAAGGATAACCCCGTTTTCCCCGACGAAATTAAGGGCGATATAAAGGTTGATAAGGTTACCTTCGGTTACGAAAAAGATAAGCCGGTACTTCACGAACTCAGCTTTGAGGTTAAGGCGGGCGAAATGCTGGGCGTTGTTGGACGCTCCGGCGCAGGCAAAACAACCCTGCTTTGTCTTATTTCAAGATTGTACGACCCCGAGGAAGGCAACATTTATATTGACGGAATTAACATCCGCGACATGGAGCTCGACAAGCTGCACCGTTCGATTGCCGTTGTTTCTCAGGAAACATATATTTTCATGGGTACCGTTGCGGAAAACATCGCTTACGCCAACCCCGACATTCCAAGAGAAAAAATCGTTGAAGCGGCCATGGCGGCAAGCGCACATGATTTTATTACAAAGCTGCCCGACGGCTACGACACCGTTATCGGCACCTCGGGAAGAGAACTTTCAGGCGGCGAACGCCAGCGTATTTCGATAGCAAGAGCCATTCTTGCCAACCCGAGAATACTTGTACTCGACGAGGCCACCGCTTCTATGGACACCGAGACCGAACAGAATATTCAACGGTCGCTTGAAATGCTTGCAAAAGGCAGAACGACCATCTCGGTTGCTCACCGTTTGTCGACGCTTAGAAATGCCGACCGACTGATTGTTCTTGAGGACGGACGGCTTGTCGAAAACGGCACTCACAACGAGCTTATTGAAAAACAGGGAATTTACTACCGACTGGCTCAGCTTCAGAGCAAGTCAATGACAATAGAAGGAGATGATATGCTGTGGAAGACAAACGATTTCATGCCGAGAGGCCCGATGGGAGGCCCGCCCCCAATGGGGCCGCCGATGGGTGGTCCCCCACCGATGGGCCCGATGAGATAAACGAAATCCGATACATAAACAAGGATAACGCCGTTTTTTCGGCTACCGAAGGCGGATATATTTCCCTTGATTTCGACGGCAAGCATTATGACCGTGTTCTTGTTTTCCGCTCATTTCCCTTTTCGGACGCCGAACTGTTTTTATCGGTTCGCGAAACGGTCGGCCGAAACGCCGAAATCGGTATCATCAAGAACATAAACGACCTTGACGATAACGCAAAGGGGTTAATTCTCCATGACCTTAAGCTGCGTTACTTTGTCCCGAAAATTATAAACATTCGCAGCGTTCGTATCGACCACGGATTTGCTACGTTTATTGTTGTCACCGACTACGGTAACATGAAATTTATTGTTCGCAGCTCCGGCGACGCGGTAACAAGACTTTCCGACAAGCGAATTATATTCACCGACATTGACGGAAACCGATATGAAATTGAAGATTTAGATAAGCTAAGCGCAATTGAGACCAAACGAATTGACGTATTCCTTTAAGGAGCAAAACAAATGAAGCTTTTGTTTGATTTGCCGTCCGATTACCTAAAACTCCTCGACGGCAACGAGCAAATTGAATATTGTGCGCCTTTTGATATCGGCGCCGACGGAACGGCTGTCTTGGACGGCTTTCTTGCCGTGACCAAAAAACGCGTAGTTGCTTTTTGCGGCGGTAAAATGACCGCAAATTACCCTTTCAGCGAAATTGACGGCGTTAAGTACCAATCGTTTATAGGTTGCGGCGCCTTTTCGGTTATCAAAAGCGGAAAATATATCCGTATTGCAAGTTTTTCTATGCGCCATACGGTGCGTTTTTCGTATATCGTAAAAGGCACGAAGGTGTTAATGAACGGCATTGACAAAAAGGTTGAATGTCACGAAAAGGAAACCGCCTGTCTCAAATGCGGTCACCCGCTTTCGGGCACCTCAATTTGCCCCAAATGCGACCGCAAAAGCGTTACAATGCGCCAATTCAGACAGCTTTGCAGTCCGTATATTTTGCAGCTTATACTTATTTCGTGCGTAATGGTTGCCGTTACCGTTTGCTCCCTTTATACCCAGTCGTTACAGCAGGGCTTTATCGACAACACGCTGCGTAACCCCTCTCCCGATAAAATTAAAGAGGTTATTATTTTCATCATTTCGATGCTGTTGCTTACGGGATTTAACGTTTTTGCGACCATTTACAAGAACCTTTTGTGCGTTAAGTTGGGCGCAAAAATGAGCATGGATTTAAGACGCAAGGTTTTCAGCAAAATTCAACAGCTTTCCATGACGTTCATCAACCGCAGACGCCCCGGCGAGCTTATGAACCGAGTTACGGGTGATACGGCGGCTATACGCGAATTTATGGAGGGCGCTTTCGGCAACCTCATGTCAAACATTATCACCATGATTGGCGCCGCCGCGCTTATGCTTATGATTAACTGGAAGCTTTCTTTGATTTCTGTAATATTCATGCCGCTTTGCATGATTGTTACGAAATCTTTTAACCGCAAATTCCATAACCTTTTCCGTAACCAGTCCAACAAAGGCGACGATATCAAAACCCGACTGAACGACGTTTTATCGGGTATACGCGTTGTCAAAAATTATGGCAGAGAAAAGAACGAGGCCGAAAATTTCACGGTGCTTTCAAACAAATTCGCCGATACCCAGTATAAAAACGAGGCTTTTTGGGCGGTATTTTTCCCATTCCTTACCCTTACAATGGGGCTCGGTCTTCATTTTATAACCTACTTCGGCGGGCTTGACGTGCTTGGCGGAAGCATGACCGCGGGCAGACTTATGCAGTTCACTTCATACGCATCTATGCTCTATACTCCGCTTAGTTTTATGGTACGTTTGCCGCGTATGATAATGCGTATGCTTAACGCACTTGACCGAATTTTCGACGTGCTTGACGACGACACCGAAATTGACGGTAAAGGCACAATTGAAAGGACAATCGAGGGCAACATTGAGTTCAAATCGGTTACCTTCGGTTATAACGCCTGCGATATCGTGCTTGATGACATTAATCTTTCGGTTAAAAAGGGCGAAATGATTGGTCTTGTCGGCGCTTCGGGCGTAGGTAAATCAACCATGATTAATTTGCTTATGCGGCTTTATGACGTAAACGACGGCCAAATCCTTATCGACGGCGTTGACATTCGTGACTACGATAAAAATTCGCTTCACTCACAGCTCGGCGTCGTGTTACAGGAAACCTTCCTTTTCGCGGGAAGCATTTTAAACAATATCCGTTATTCCAACCCGTCCGCTTCATACGAAGAGGTAATTAAGGCGGCTAAAATTGCAAACGCTCACGATTTTATAAGCCGACTGCCCGACGGGTACGACACCTATATCGGGTCAAGGGGATTTAACCTTTCGGGCGGCGAAAGACAGCGAATCGCTATCGCACGAGCCGTTCTTGCTGACCCAAGGATATTAATTTTAGACGAGGCGACAAGCTCGCTTGACAGCGAAAGCGAATTTCTTGTTCAGCAAGCTATCGGCCGCCTTACAAGCGAACGTACAACCTTTGCGATTGCCCACCGCTTATCTACGTTGCGCAACGCCGACCGCTTGGTTGTAATCGGACGCGACCATCATATTGCCGAAATCGGCACTCACGATGAGCTTATGGAGAAAAAGGGCATTTACTACGGGCTTGTTACGGCGCAAAAATCGCTGTTCAAGGTTAAAACCGAAATTGAGTAAAAATTAAACCGCCGACTTTATTAATCGGCGGTTTTTTTGGTGCATTTCGGACAATTGCTGTTATAATGTGATAGAATAATTAAAAAGCGGCGAGATTTTACTCGCCGCTTTTTCTTATTTCGGTAAAAAGACCCGATGACGATATCGGTTCATTTCCATAGAAAAGATGGGACGTGTCGCCGAGGGATATTACTCTTAAAATTGCCGTGTTTACGTCGGGCTCATGCATTTCCATAAGTAGCATTGTAACCGATGACGTCGGCAAAAACACGGTATGCCATGTGTGTGGCAAGGGCATACCCATAATGTGCGAAATCAGCGCCGTGCCAAGTCCGTGGTGGCAGAAAAAAGCGATTGCGTCGTCGTTGTCACGCAAGCTTTCGTCAAAGCGATATACCATGCCGTCGCGGACAAAGCCGTGTTCCGCTACAGTTTTGTCAAACTGCTCACAAACGTTGTCGTAGTACGGGATAATGTCGCTGTTTTTCCATAAATCAATGTCACGCCAACGGCTGACGTCGAAAACGCGTTCGTCCTCGGTCCAGACACGCGGCGGCAAATTCCACGCAGCGCATTTGTAATCGGGCAATCTCGGTTCGAACTCACGAAGCCAGTCGCAGGTTACGATATCAAGCCCAAGCGCGTCGGCCGTCGGTTTAGCCGTTGCCTGCGCTCTGCCTAACGGCGAGCAGTAAATTTTGGTTATGCCTTCCTTTTCCATGCGGTGACGGAGCAGCTCAACTTCGCGCTTTCCCTTTTCGGTAAGGTTGTCAATCGAGTAGTCGGGGTCACCGTGGCGTATAATAAAAATCCTCATATATAAATCCTCAAGTAATTGCTTCTACCGCCTGACGGATATTGTGAACACCGATAAGGCGGATGCCATATTTATTTTCTCCGATTGCCTTTACGCAGCGGTAAGGCATTATGCAGGTTTTAAAACCGAGTCTTGCCGCCTCCGCGACACGCATTTCGGCGCTCGGCACGGTACGTACCTCGCCCGCAAGTCCTATTTCTCCGAAGGCTACAACATCGTCGGGGATAACGAAATCCTTTAGGCTTGAAACAAGGGTTAACGCAACGGCTAAATCGGTCGCAGGCTCGTCCAAGCGGAAACCGCCGACGATATTAAGGTATGTATCAAGATTAGAGAAAAAGTAGCCGCAGCGCTTTTCAAGCACGGCAAGAATTAAACTCATGCGGTTATAGTCAAAACCGGTTGACATACGTCTTGGATTGCCGAAGCCGCTGGTTGTGACAAGCCCCTGAATCTCGGCTAAAATAGGTCTTGAACCCTCTAAAACGCAGGCAACACAAGTACCGCTTACGTTCGCAGGTCTGCCCGAAAGAAGCATTTTTGACGGGTTCTCAACCTCGCAAAGCCCCTTATCGCGCATTTCGAACACGCCGATTTCGTTGGTTGAGCCGAAACGGTTTTTTACGGCACGCAAGATTCGGTAGGATAGGTTTCGGTCACCTTCAAAGTAAAGCACGGCGTCAACGATATGTTCCATAACCTTCGGGCCCGCTATAGAGCCTTCCTTATTCACGTGGCCGATTACGAAAATCGGGATATCGTTGCCTTTTGCAGTGCGAAGGAGCATATTTGTACATTCCCTGACCTGCGTCACCGAGCCGGGCGACGAGCTTATATCGGCAAGCGACATGGTTTGTATTGAGTCAATTATTACAAGGTCGGGTTTGGTTTCGCGGACATATTCGCAAACGGCCTGAACGTCGGTTTGCGCCATTACGCTGAGGTTTTCGGTATCAACGCCCAATCGGTCAGCACGCAGTTTTATTTGGCGCTGGGATTCCTCGCCCGATACATATAAAATCCGCATAGTTTTTCCGAGGTGCTGGCATATTTGGAGCATCATGGTAGACTTACCGATACCGGGGTCTCCGCCGAGCAAAACAAGCGAGCCTTTTACGATGCCGCCGCCGAGCACTCGGTCAAGCTCCCCTACTCCCGTATGGTAGCGGTGCTCGTCGTCTATGCCTATTTCGCTTAATCGGTTGGCGTTAAACTCTCCGCCCGAAACAGCTAGGTGAGTTTTTTCTTTTACCGTCGTCGGCGCTACAATTTCTTCATGCAGCGTTCCCCATTCGCCGCAGTTGGGACATTTTCCGTACCAACCGAGGCTTTCGTTTCCACATTCGGAGCATATGTATACCGATTTCGCCTTCGCCATATATTTTCAACTCCCGTTAATGTAATTATTAAGTCCCGATGAAATCGCAAAAGCGAGCTTCATCTGATATTCGTCGTTTTTTAAGTTTACAAGGTCGTCGCTGTTAGATAAAAATCCGCATTCGACCAAAATAGCCGTGGTTTTTGCGTTATATATTAAATAAACATCGTCGGTACACGGCTTTATAACTCGGTCATTATCCGGTTGCAAAATTCTAAGCGACGTTTGTATAGCTTCGGCAAGTTCCTTTGAGCCGTCGGTCGATTTACAGTAAAACATTTGTGCCCCGTGGCAATATGACGCAGAAAAATTGTTTTGATGTATGCAAAGATAAATGCTGTCGGGGTTAGCCTCCATAACCGCATAGCGGTTCATTATATCGGAGCGTTTCTTTGACCGTGTAGTGTCGCCTTCGGTGTTAAGCGCCGTGTCGGTATCTCTGAGCATTATAACGTCGTAGCCGTAAAGGGTCAAAATCTTTTCCAATTTAAGCGAAATGGCAAGGTTTATATCCTTTTCGGTTGTACCGTCGGGCGCCGTTGCGCCGCCGTCAAACCCGCCGTGACCTGCGTCAATTATGACCGTTTGGCGTTGGGTTTTATCCTTTTTCGCAATACCGCTTGACGCAGAAACACAAAAAGCAACGAAAACCGCCGCTACGATAAGCAATACGGCGCTACGCAATTCTTTTCCGTACATTTTAAACCACCTCATACTACTTTATGCGGCGGTATCAAGATTAATTATAACACAATAGCACACTACTTGTCAGCAGTTTTTTTGCGTAACCCTCTGTTGTTCGTAAAATAATAAAAATCAGCACTTAAAATAAGCGCTGATTTTTTGTTTATTTAATTTCGTCAAGGTCGAAGGGAGTTGTTTGGTAAACGAAATAGTTAAGCCAGTTGGAATAAATAAGGTTTGCGTGTGCGCGCCACTTAACAATCGGCGGTAAATCGGGATTGTCGTCGGGAAAATAATTTTTCGGGATTTCAATCGGTTTATCGGCCGCTTTATCGCGCAAATACTCGTCTTTAAGCGTATCGGCGTCATATTCCGAATGGCCAGTTATGAAAATTTGTTTTCCGTTTTCGGTCATGACGGCGTAAACGCCCGCCTCGTCGCTTTCGGCAAGAATTTTAAGCTGAGGAACCTTTTCGATGTCTTCGCGCAAAACGGTTGTGTGCCGCGAATGAGGCACGTTGAACACGTCGTCAAAGCCACGGAATAATATCGGATTGCTGTAGGTTACCTTGTGCTCAAAAATTCCGAACATTTTTTTATCAAGCGGCTGTTTTTGAACGCCGAAATGATAATAAAGCCCCGCTTGCGCTCCCCAACAAATGTGGAAAGTGCTGTGAACATGGGTCTTAGACCATTCCATAATCTCGCAAAGCTCATCCCAGTACTCAACCTCTTCAAATTCAAGGTGCTCAACCGGAGCTCCCGTGATAATCATGCCGTCGAAATTTTGATTTTTTACCTCATTAAAGGTTTTGTAAAACGACAAAAGATGCTCGGCGGCGGTATTCTTAGATTGATGGGTTGAGGTACGGATAAGCTCCAACTCAACCTGCAACGGGGTGTTGCCGAGCAAACGGGACAATTGAGTTTCGGTTTCGATTTTTTTCGGCATAAGGTTTAAAACCAATATTCTTAACGGACGGATATCCTGAGACGTTGCTCTTGTGTCGGTCATTACAAAGATATTTTCGTCGTTTAAGGTTTTAACCGCAGGCAGGTCGTTAGGTATTCTAATCGGCATAGTTAATGCCTCCTAAATCTTAAATTTTGTCAAGAGCCTGACTTATGTCGGCGATTAAATCGTCGGCATTTTCGATACCGCATGAAAAACGTACAAGGTCGGGCGCTACGCCGGCGGCGGCAAGCTCCTTGTCGTTCATTTGGCGGTGGGTCGCGTTAGCGGGGTGCAAGCAACAGGTACGCGCATCGGCAACGTGGGTTTCGATAGCGGCAAGCTTCAAATTCTTCATGAAAACTTCAGCCGCTTCACGGCCGCCCTTTATACCGAAGCTTACTACGCCGCAGGAGCCGTTGGGCAAGTATTTCTTTGCATATTCGAAATCCTTATCTCCCTCAAGAGACGGATATTTGACCCACGCAATACGATCGTCATTTTTCAGGAATGTTGCAACGGCAAGCGCGTTTTCGCAATGGCGTTTTACTCTGACATGAAGACTCTCAAGTCCGAGGTTTAGCAAAAATGCGTCCTGAGGAGACTGGACCGAGCCAAGGTCACGCATAAGCTGAGCCGTTGCCTTAGTAATATATGCGCCGGCAAGACCAAACCGCTCGGTATAGGTCACGCCGTGGTAGCTTTCGTCGGGTGTGCAAAGTCCGGGGAATTTTTCGGGGTATTTGGTCCAGTCGAATTTACCGCTGTCCACAATGCAACCGCCGACAGCCGCACCGTGACCGTCCATGTACTTCGTAGTAGAATGGGTTACGATATCGGCACCCCATTCAAAAGGACGGCAATTAATCGGAGTAGCAAAGGTGTTGTCGATAATAAGCGGAACGCCGTGAGCATGGGCTGCGTTGGCAAATTTTTCGATGTCAAGAACGGTAAGGGCAGGGTTAGCGATGGTTTCGCCGAAAACAGCCTTTGTATCGGGAGTAAAGGCGGCGTTAAGCTCGTCCTCGGTACAGTCGGGAGACACAAAGGTAAAGTTAATGCCCATACGTTTCATGGTTACGGCAAAGAGGTTATATGTTCCGCCGTAAAGCGCCGACGACGCTACGATATGGTCGCCGCAACCCGCAATATTAAACACAGCATAGAAAGACGCCGCTTGACCCGATGAGGTGAGCATTGCGGCGGTACCGCCCTCCATTTCGCAGATTTTTGCCGCAACAGTGTCACAAGTCGGATTTTGTAAACGGGAATAGAAATAGCCGCTGGCCTCAAGGTCAAAAAGCTTACCCATAGCCTCGCTGGTTGCGTATTTAAAGGTTGTGCTTTGAATGATGGGAATTTGTCTCGGCTCGCCGCTCTCGGGAGTGTATCCTCCCTGAACGCATTTGGTTTCGATTTTGTAGCTCATATCTCTCACCTCAAAAAGAATTGTTATAATAAAAAACGCTTTCATCCTCACGCCGTGCTTACTCGCACACATAAGGACGAAAGCGAAAGCTTCGTGTTACCACCTTAATTTATTCGTTTCTCGCAAAACAAACCTCTACGGGTACGGACATACCCTGACGCTGTAATGGGCGTTCCCATCGTAGCCTAAGGCGAAAACCGCCCTCGGTACGCGGCTCCGAGACCATTTTCGGTAAAGTTAAACGCGCTTCTTTTCAGCTACCGAAGCTCTCTTTGGCGTTTAAGCAAGATACCTACTCTTCTCTTCACAGCCTTTATCTATTGAAAAAAATTATACTACACACCCTTTTATTTGTCAACCGAAAACTTATATGTGTCCATATATTTAAGCTTGAACTGATTAATTCTATGCAGGCGGTCAATGCGTTCCTTTGTCTCAGCGTCGGGCTCTATTCCCTCCCTGATATATTTATCAAGGGTTTCGTAGGTAAAGCCCAAATTATCTTCGTCGGTTTTTCCGCAAAGTCCGTCAATCGGCGTTTTTTTGACAAATTTTTCGGGCAATCCGATATAACTGCCTATTGCTCTTACCTCCGCAACGGTAAAGTTGGCAAGCGGAGAAAAGTCGCCCGCCGAATCGCCGTAACGTGTTGCATAGCCGACCCAATCCTCCGACAAGTTACAGGTGTTTGCGACACGGCCGTTTTGCGACTGGGCAACGGCGTAAACCGCCGACATTCTGATACGCGCGGGAAGATTAAATCGTGATTGCTGGGTTAATTCCATGGATTTCGAAATTTCTTCGGTAAGTGTGGCAACGGTGGCGCCGATATTTACCGTAAAGCTTTTTATACCCAAAATTTCGCAAATCTCAACCGAATAATTAATATCGCTTTGCTCCCCTTGCGGCATTAACACGCCGATAACCCTATCCTTACCAAGGGCTTTTACGCAAAGCGCGGCTACAACCGAGCTGTCTTTACCGCCCGAAATACCAAGCACGGCGTTACAACCGTCGCCGTTATTTTTAAACCAATCTTTTATCCATTCTATACAGCCGTTTGCGGCCTTTTCAACGTCGAAATTATACATATTAAACCTTCTTTTTTCCTTTATAAATACCCGTTTCGGTAGTAAAAGCTATTCTTGCTAACCCGAAACGGTAGCCCAAGCCGTAAACTATCGGCTCGCAAAACACCGTAATCATTGAAAGAATTACGGAAAACAAGCTTTGCTCCGTAGCGGTAAGCGTCGGCGGCAAAAGGGTTTGACTTAGGCAGAAAAAGGGCGAATTTACAATCCTGTATACCGAGAAATATGACGGCGCAACAACTCCCAAATGGGAAAACAAAAGAAACGTAGCAAAAATTGCATAAGGAATCATTACGATAAGCCCGATTTTAAAGCCTTTAAGCTCGTCGCGTTTTATGTGCCCGTAATTAATGCGGTTTACGTCGTTTGAGCCGTAGTCATACATGCGGATATAAGGCAAAACAAGAAAAATAGCAAGACAAAAACACTGCGCCACAATAAGCCCGATTTTATTATTAATTATAGCGATAATCGTTACGGAAACAACGAGGCACATTATACGGTAAGCAACCGACCATATAAGCATTTTCGCCGTTTGCAGCGTAAAGTTGTTCTTTATCATTATTTTGCCGTCCCTTTATTTAATTTATACGGTCATTATAACACCTTATCGCCGCTATATCAAATCATCTTTCGTTTTGCCGATGAGTTTACTCCCAAAATTCCGCCGAGCGCCGCCGACAAGGTCATTATCACAAATCTCATGGGTGTGAAAATCGTAAATGTGCCGCCCGACACAAAAAGCGAAATTATGAATGTAACGGCAAAAAGCGCTATCCCGCAAAGTGCGCCGATTATTATCCCCTGCTCCTTCATTGTTTTTGCGGCGGCTACCCCGCCGAGAAACGAGCCTATTCCCGCCGCGACAAGCGCAATCGGCATAGCGGCAGAAGCGGGCATATCCCTTACTACAAAAAACAAGGCACAGAGCATTATTATTGCCGCGGTTACTCCCGCGCCGACCGCCGTGCCCACCAACATGGGTTTAAGATATCGGTTACTTTGTTCGTTTTTCTTACGTTTTGACATATAAAACACCTCCCGAACATGCTTTTTAAAGCATATTCGAAAGACATTTTTATTATGCATTATGCAAAAATTATTCGTGAATGGTAAGATTCTGAGAAATAGAAGAGCGTTGCATTTGAATCTTTGTACGGTCGCCCGAAGATTCGATAACAAGGCTATCCTCTTTAAGAGATACAACTCGGCCGCAAATACCGCCGATAGTTACGATTTCGTCGCCGATTTGAAGATTATTGCGCATTTCTTTCTCTTTTTTCTGTTGCTTTCTTTGCGGGCGGATAAGCATGAAGTACATAAGTACTACCATACCAACAAGCATAACAATGGAAAGCCAACCGGGAGTTTGGTTGCCGCCGGCAGTTAAGGTTACAAAATTCATTTAGGTTTCCTCCGATTATTTTGATAATAAATAATTATACCATTAAATCAGGTAATTGTAAAGTATTATTCAAAATCCACGGCTTCGTTAAGCTTAGCCGACTTAAACGCGGCCTCCATGAGGCGCATTACACGCAATACACTTTCGTTGGAAATAGCCTGTTCAGCCGTTCCATCAAGCACGTCGGCAACGTTTTTATAAAAGACACCGTAGCATTTGTCAACCGTGGGGAGCGGCTTATGCTCGATAGTATCGTCTCGGCGCGGAGCCATAGTTTTTGTAATGCCGTTAGCGGTAAGAACGGGTACAACCTCGCCGTCAGGGCCGGTGCTCTTTACGATTTCACCGTCTTGGGCACCCCAACCGCGGATAATGGCGGTACCGTCTCTGCCAAGCATGTACCAGCTGGGCAACGGAATAAAGTTAGACGTACCAACCTCTACAACATAAACAAGGCCGCTTTCAAAGGTTGAGATAACGGTAATTCCGTCGTCGCAGCGCTCGTTTGTTACGTATGAAAGGGTACAATAAACCTTTTTAAGCTTTTCGGGTATCATTTGGAGCATTTGGTCAAGAAGATGAACGCCCCAGTCAAGCATCATACCGCCGCCATACTCCGGATACTGTCTCCAGTCGCCGGGGATACCGTGTGCGCCGTGTACTCTGCGTTCAATTCTATGTACGGGGCCGAGGTCAGCGGACTGATAAATTTCCTTCATTACAAGGAAGTCCTCGTCCCAACGTCTGTTTTGGTTTACCATGAGCATCTTTCCGCATTCTTTTGCGGTTTTAATCATATCTTCAAGCTCGATTGAGTTCATAGCAACCGGTTTTTCGCAAACGACGTTCTTGCCCGCCTTAAGCGCGTTAACAACTAAGTCGTGGTGAACATCGTTAGGAGTAGCAACAACGATTAAATCAAGTTTTTCGTCGTTCAGCATATCTTCGTAGCTGTTGTAAACATGAAGCTTATATTCATTTGCGGCAACTTCGTTACGCTCGGCTCTTATATCATAAGCACCGATACAGTTAATGCGATCCGACTTGTTTAATAAAAAACTATGCCAATGACCCTGGCCTCCGAAACCTACGATAGCAGCATTATAAATCTTACTCATAACAAAAACTCTCCTTTTAAAGCAACTGACAAGTATTATTATAATGTGTTAGACGCCCAATGCAAGACTTATTTTTAAATAAAGTATTAATTTTTTGTCTTTTTTCTATTTAAGAACATTATGGATTAAAACCTGTTCGCTTTATGCGAAAATATAAAAATCCTCATTGTGCCGAAACACAATGAGGATTTTAAAAAAAGCTAATTACGGTTGGTTAATTAGTTGTTAACCTTGGTTACAACGCCCGAACCAACGGTACGGCCACCTTCACGGATAGCGAAACGGAGACCCTCTTCGATAGCGATAGGAGTGATGAGCTCAACGTCCATCTCTACGTTATCGCCAGGCATGCACATTTCGGTGCCTTCAGGAAGAGTGATAACGCCGGTAACGTCGGTAGTTCTGAAGTAGAACTGCGGACGGTAGTTGTTGAAGAACGGAGTATGACGGCCGCCTTCTTCCTTGTTCAGGATGTATACCTGACCATGGAACTTGGTGTGCGGGTTGATGGAGCCCGGCTTACAAAGAACCTGACCACGCTCAACTTCGTCACGGGAAACGCCACGGAGGAGTGCACCTACGTTGTCGCCAGCTTCACAGTAATCAAGAGTCTTGCGGAACATTTCCATAGAAGTAACAACAACCTTGCGGCGTTCTTCGGTAAGACCGATGATTTCTACTTCGTCGCCTGCGTTAAGAACACCACGTTCAACACGGCCGGTAACAACGGTACCACGGCCGGAAATGGTCATAGTATCCTCGATCGGCATGATGAAGGGGAGGTCAGCCTTACGGTCAGGAGTAGGAATGTAGCTGTCAACAGCGTCCATAAGCTCAGCAATCGGAGCGTATGCAGGATCGCTGGGATCGTCCGGAGCTTCGAGAGCCTTAAGAGCAGAACCCTTAACGATAGGAGTATCGTCGCCCGGGAATTCGTATTTGTCAAGAGTCTCACGGATTTCCATTTCAACGAGCTCGAGAAGTTCGGGATCGTCAACCTGGTCAACCTTGTTCATGAATACTACGATGTAGGGAACGCCTACCTGACGAGCAAGGAGAAGGTGCTCCTTGGTCTGAGCCATCGGGCCGTCGGTAGAAGCGATAACGAGGATAGCGCCGTCCATCTGAGCAGCACCGGTAATCATGTTCTTAACGTAGTCAGCATGTCCGGGGCAGTCAACGTGTGCATAGTGACGAGCATCAGTCTCGTACTCAACGTGAGCGGTGTTGATTGTGATACCACGCTCTCTCTCTTCCGGAGCCTTATCGATGTTAGCATAGTCCTCGAACTGAGCCTGGCCCTTAAGAGAAAGGTACTTTGTGATAGCAGCGGTCAGAGTGGTCTTACCATGGTCAACGTGACCGATGGTACCAATGTTTACATGGGGTTTTGTACGTTCAAATTTAGCCTTTGCCATTTGAATTTCCTCCTTGTATGGTAGATAAATTATTTTTTTATTTTGTGATCATTCACAAATCCATTTTATCAATAAATATGTGAAATATCAAGTATTATTTTACTTTAACGTAAAATCAGTGCAAATTATGCCATTTGGCATTATTCGCTCTTGGTTCTTGTGCTGATAATCTTCTCGGAGATGGACTTCGGAACTTCCTTGTATCCATCGGGCTCCATTACATACTGACCGCGGCCCTGTGTCTTAGAGCGAAGGTCGGTTGCGTAACCGAACATTTCACCGAGCGGTACATGGGCATTAATCTGCTTAACGCCTGCTGCTCTGTCCTCGAAACCTGAGATTTCGCCACGACGAGAGTTAAGGTCGCCGATAACGTCACCCATATAGTCTTCCGGAACAATTACAGTTACCTTCATGATAGGCTCCTGGAGTACCGGATTTGCCTTGCGGGCAGCTTCCTTGAAAGCCATAGAACCGGCAATCTTAAACGCCATTTCAGAAGAGTCAACTTCGTGGTAAGAACCATCGTAAAGGGTTACCTTTACGTCAACAACCGGATAGCCGGCGAGTACACCTGCTTGAAGTGCGCCCTGGATACCCTGGTCAACAGGTGCGATAAATTCCTTCGGGATAGAACCGCCGGTAACGGCGTTGATGAACTCATATCCCTTGCCGGACTCGTTAGGCTCAAGAATAATCTTAACGTGACCGTACTGACCGGAACCACCGGACTGTCTCTTATACTTGGTTTCGTGGTCAACTTTGTTGCGGATGGTTTCTTTATAAGCAACCTGCGGCGCACCAACATTGGCCTCTACCTTAAATTCACGGAGAAGACGGTCAACGATGATTTCAAGGTGAAGCTCACCCATACCGGCGATGATTGTCTGGCCGGTTTCTTCATCGGTGTAGCACTTAAAGGTCGGGTCTTCTTCGGCGAGCTTTGCAAGAGCAATACCCATCTTTTCCTGACCGGCCTTAGTCTTAGGCTCGATAGCTACACGGATAACCGGTTCCGGGAATTTCATTGATTCAAGAATTACGGGGTGCTTCTCGTCGCACAAGGTATCACCGGTGGTGGTGTTCTTGAGACCTACGGCAGCAGCGATATCGCCGGCGTAGCAGGTTTCAATATCCTCACGGTGGTTAGCGTGCATCTGGAGAATACGGCCCATTCTTTCTCTGTTATCCTTAACCGAGTTGTAAACTGCGGAACCCGAATCAACGGTACCGGAGTATACACGGAAGAAGCAAATCTTACCTACGAACGGGTCGGTTGCAATCTTGAACGCAAGAGCTGCGAACGGCTCGTCGTCGGAGGAATGTCTTACTTCCTCTTCTTCGGTGTCGGGGTTAATGCCCTTGATAGACTCAACGTCTGTCGGAGCGGGCATAAAGTCAACAATGGCATCGAGGAGCGGCTGAACGCCCTTGTTGCGGTAAGATGTACCGCAGCAAATCGGAACCATTTCGTTTGCGATAGTTGCCTTACGGATGACGGTCTTTATCTGATCTACGGTCGGCTCGGTGCCGTCCTCAAGGTAGGCCATCATGAGTTCTTCGTCCTGCTCAACAACCTGTTCGATGAGCTGGCTTCTATATTTAGCGGCAATCTCTTTCAGGTCCTCCGGAATTTCTTCACGGCGAACGTCCATACCGAGGTCATCATAATAAATCTCGGCGTCATTATTAATGAGGTCCACGATACCCCTAAAGGTGTCCTCGCAGCCAATCGGCAACTGAATCGGAACGGGGTTACACTGGAATCTCTCGTCAACCATATTGAGAACACGGTAGAAATCGGCACCCATGATGTCCATCTTGTTGATGTAAATCATACGGGGTACTTTATATTCATCTGCCTGTCTCCATACGGTTTCGGACTGCGGTTCTACGCCTCCCTTTGCACAAAGTACGGTAACGGAGCCGTCAAGTACTCTGAGCGAACGCTGAACTTCTACGGTGAAGTCAACGTGTCCGGGAGTGTCTATGATATTGATACGATGGTCCTTCCAAAAACATGTGGTAGCTGCAGAAGTGATGGTAATACCTCTCTCCTGTTCCTGCTCCATCCAGTCCATGGTTGCGGCACCGTCATGAGTTTCACCAATTTTGTGAGTTTTACCTGTGTAGAACAAGATTCGCTCAGTTGTGGTGGTCTTGCCGGCGTCGATGTGGGCCATAATACCAATATTTCTTGTTTTTTCAAGAGATACTTTTCTTGGCATATTGTCCTCCCAATATTTTAAAAACGATTACAGCGGTAAAATTACCATCTGTAGTGAGCAAAAGCCTTGTTAGCTTCAGCCATCTTGTGAGTATCCTCACGCTTCTTGGCTGCGCCGCCCATTCCGTTGACTGCGTCAAGAATTTCGCCGGAAAGACGTTCCTTCATGGTCTTTTCACCACGAGCGCGGCAGTAGTTGGTAATCCAACGGAGGCCAAGAGTCTCGCGACGAGCGGGACGCACCTCAATCGGAACCTGATAGGTTGAGCCGCCTACACGGCGAGCTTTAACCTCGAGCTGCGGCATAACATTTTCCATTGCCTGCTCGAATACCTCCAGCGGCTCCTTGCCGGTCTTTTCCTTAATGATGTCAAAAGCATCATATACGATTTTCTGAGCTACACCCTTCTTACCGTCAAGCATAACGTTGTTGATAAGACGAGTTACGAGTTTGGAATTGTAAAGCGGATCGGGCAAAACATCACGTTTTGCGATAAAGCCTCTTCTTGGCATTTCGCTTCCCTCCTTCACATAATGATATCATTGGTACTCGAATCGTTATTACGATCCGTTGGCCAAGCAAGGCGTATACATTATATTATATAAACGCCGCTGCTTGATCATTTTCTTTGCAGCAGTTGAAAATGCTACTTTACTTTGCGGAAGCCTTCGGCCTCTTGGCGCCGTACTTGGAACGGGCCTGCATACTCTTGGCAACGCCCTGAGTATCATGGGTACCGCGGATGATGTGGTAACGCACACCGGGCAGGTCCTTAACACGTCCGCCGCGAATGAGAACGACGCTATGCTCCTGCAGATTGTGTCCTTCAC
>JBGVDX010000160.1:0-6584 GCA_045119575.1 Acutalibacteraceae bacterium | reverse complement strand
TGTAGAGGATATAAATATCCTCATTATTATAGTACAACTAATCTAAAAAATCAATCAATTTCTACCTAAAGCATCTACGGGATTCAACCTTGCGGCGGTCAGCGCAGGATAAGCCCCCGAAACGCAGCCTACGATAAAGGAAATTACTATTAATCCTATTAGTTTAAGCGGATGAATTATTACAGTCATGTTCAGCAATAATGTGATGATAACCGATAAAATGATTGAAATTATAACCCCGAAAACGCCGCCGATTAATGCCACCGTACCTGACTCGCAAATAAATTCAGCCAAAATCCTTGAATTTTTTGCGCCTATTGATTTTTTTATCCCGATTTCATAAGTTCTTTCTTTAACGGTCAACAGCATTATCGTCATAATAGACAGCGACGATACAAATAAAGAGGTTGCACCGATAACGGTTAAAAGCTGTTTAATAATATCGAGCAAATTGGTTATTCTGTCCCGTTGAAAAGCCATGTCGTTGGCGTTAATCGAACCTTTACTGCCTTTGCTGAATCCAATTACGCGCTCAATTTCTCTTGCGGTAGTGTCGGAAACGGTGCTGTCGTCTACCGTGACCGCAATCGACGAAAATCCGTTGCCGATGACCGAATAGGGAATATACACATTACTTTTCATCATGTCATCTGCAACGCTTCTTAATATACTGCCTTCGGTAGGAATTACCCCTATTATTTCAAATTTTCCCGAAACACCTGTAGACTTTATGTCAACTTTATTGCCTATACAATTACTGCTTCCATAGAGGTCGATAGCCAAACTATCCTCAACTAAACATACATTAGAATAGGACTTTATGTCAATTTCATTAATATACCGACCCTCTTTTAATTCAAGAGAAATGGTGTCCCTTGAATTTTCACCTATCCCAACAACCGAAACGTCCTTTTCGTTGTCCGCAAACTTTACGTTACCTTTTGTTTTTATTACACCCATGGCGCTTTTTACGTTAGAAATTCCGCTAATTTGTATTACGTCGTCGCCGTTAAGGGGGGTAACGCCGCTTTTTGCGTTTACAGTAACCGAAATCCCGCTTATACCTAAACAGTCAAGCTCAGCGTTGAATTTAACAATTCCCGCGTCTCCGACAATGTCAATTAACGCAACGGCCATAACGCCTACCGCAACCGTAAGCGCAATCATTACCGTGCGCCATTTGTGCCGCATAAGTTGGCGAATTACTCCTAAAATGAGATTATACATTTTCTTTAACTCTCACCCTAAAGTTGTTTTTTACCTTGCTTTTATCTTTTACGATTTTGTCGCCTGCTTTTATTCCGCCTGTAATTTCGGCGACCTCGTGTCCCTCTGTTCCTATTTCGACATTAACCTTGCTTATTTTGTTTCCGTCGGCTACATAAATGTATGCCTTCTCGCCGTCGTATTCAATCGCAGAATAGGGGACGGCAACGGCGTTTTCGACTTTTTTTGCAATAATATAAACCTTTGCGGTCATACCTATTAAAACGTTTTCGTCGACGCCGTTTATATCGACCGTGACCGAAACATAAGCACCGTTTGAAGAGCTTTGCTCCGCAACCGACGAAATGTGTGTCACGGTACCGCTATATTTTTTCTGACTAAATCCTTCTCCCGTAACATCTGCCTTTTGTCCGATTTTTACGGCTGAAATCTCGTTTTCGCTGACCTGAACGGTAACTTGCATTTCGTCTGTTTTGGCTATTACAGCAAGCGCAGTGCCGTATTTAGCCTCTTTTCCCACGGTGGCTGTAATCGCCGCTACAACGCCGTTACATTCGGCATACAGCTTAATTTTCTGCATACGGCTGTTATACGCCGTCATAATAATATCACCGTCGTTAACCTTATCGCCGACCGATATGTTAATTTCGGTCGGTATTACGGTCTCGTCATAGGTTACAATCTCGTTTTCCTTTGCAGAAACGGTACCGGCGCAGGCAATAATGCGTTCAACCGATTGCTCCGAAAGCGTTATAACCTCAACTTCAATAACCAAAGAATTATAAATTAAGTATCCTACAATAGCGATTATCCCGACGATTGCTACCATTAAACCTATAATTTTATCTGTCTTTTTCATTTTTGCACCATTCCCGCCGATTTTTATTATTTTAGGTTACGGTTTAAAAATTATGCTATGTATTATTTTGATTTGCGAGCAAAAAATAGCAAAGGGTGTAAAAATGAATTTAATAAAATGTGTAAAAAACTGCAAACACCAAAGGGACGGTTTTTGCTGTCATGACGAATGCGGAGAAGTAAAATGCGTTAACGGAGGCTGTCCCTATTACGAAAAAAATTCGCCCATTCAAAAAATGGACGAATTTTATTTGAACACGACTTTATATTGGTCGGACTCTATGAGCGAAACGTAATCTTCGTTTGCAATAATGATGTGGTCGAGTAGGGTTACGCCTAACGGCTCAATTAATTTTCTTATTGCGATGGTTGAGCTGATATCGTCGGCTGACGGAACGGCTAATCCCGACGGGTGGTTGTGAGCAAGTACAACGGCGTTAGCGGATGTTTTCATAACCGCCTCAACAACCTTTCTTGTGTTAACGGCGGTGACGTTTATTGTGCCGCTTGAAATGGGCTCCCAACTGATAAGCCTGCAGTTTTGGTCAAGACAAACCATGGAGAACATCTCGTCCTTGCGGAAACGGTATTTCGCAAGTAAAAACTTACCTACTGCTCTTGTGCTGTCGAATGAAATCTTTTCGCTGAGCTTGTCCTCAAGATAAATTCTTGAAAGGGGAGAGATAAGCTGAATAAGGGTTGCGGCGTTGTCACCGATGCCCTTGACTTTAATAAGCTCGCTGTAAGGTGCCTCAAACACTCCCGAAAGTGAACCGAATTTGTTAAGCAACTCATGAGCTAAATCGTTTGTATCCTTTTGCGGTACGCCGAAAAACAAAAGCAACTCCAATATGTTATGCATTTCAAAGTTATCAAGACCTTCGCGTAAGAAACGGTCTTTAAGCCTTTTCCTGTGACCTGCATGATTATTGTTTTCAGACATTTGTGCGCTCCTAAAGAAATAGAATAGTGTACAAATCTGATTATATTATATTTTACCCCTTTTGAAAAGTGAAAAATGTGATATAATATAAAAAAATCCTTTTTGGAGGTAAAATTTGAAGGAATATATCATAAAATCTAACGATTCGGGCCAAAGATTGGACAAATATCTTACAAAGACTTTTGGAAATCTTCCGCAATCGTTAATGTATAAGTACATACGATTAAAGAGAATAAAGGTAAACGGTAAACGCGCGGAAATTTCTACCCGCCTTTGCGAGGGCGATGTGTTGTCGCTTTACATTAATGACGAGTTGCTCACCGAAAGCAAACCGAAATATGATTTTTTAAGTTCGCCCGATTTGCTTGATATCGTTTATGAGGACGAAAACATAATGCTTGTCAATAAACCTCAGGGATTGATTGTTCACCCCGACGATACCGAATACCGCGACACCCTTATTATGCGAATTCAACATTATTTGTATAAAAAGGGCGAATTTAAGCCGGCCGAGGAAATGTCCTTTAAGCCGGCGCTCGTAAACCGTATTGACCGCAACACGGGCGGCATTGTAATCGCCGCAAAAACCGCATCGGCTCTTAGAATATTGAACGAAAAACTAAAAAACCGCGAACTACACAAATTTTACCTTTGCGTTGTTCACGGAAAAATGCCTAAAAGGGAAGATATTCTCAGCGGCTATCTCGAAAAGGACGAAGATAAAAACATCGCCAAAATTCGGACCCATAAAACCGACGATAACCGCTCAATCCGCACCCGTTACCGTGTTGTAACGGCAAAAGGGGATTTGTCGTTGCTTGAAATCGAATTGCTTACCGGCCGTACTCACCAAATACGCGCCCATTTATCATCAATCGGTCATCCGTTGCTCGGCGACGGTAAATACGGCAAAAACGCAGCCGACCGAAAGAAGGGATACAAGCATCAAGCCTTGTGGTCATACCGCCTTGTGTTCGATTTTAAAACCGACGCAGGCGAGCTAAACTATTTAAACGGAAAAGAATTTATGGTTGATAAGGTTTGGTTTTCCGAAGAGCTTTTCGGACTTACCCCGAAAGATGTTTAATTGCTGTTTTTCATAGCGTTAATAAACTCGGCAAGCTTTAACTGTTCGGAGTGCGACAGATTTTCTATTGCCGACATTAATGCCGGTGAAACCTTTTCTGAGTTATAACTAAAAAACGCCGTAATCGTCGTATCAAGTCCAAAACAAATATAAGATAGAGTTTCTACCGTAGGATTCTTTTTGCCCAGTTCAACCTCACGTAAATAGCTTTGAGAAATACCTGCCAAATTTGCAAGCTTGTTTGTGCTGATACCTTTTGCCTTGCGAAGTTCGGTAATTCTGCTTCCGATATCCATAGTTTCACACCTCTTCTATTCATTATAACCTTTATAACTATGAATACTTACAGATTTAGAAGTGATTTATTGCTTTTATAGAAATAACGGATAATTGCTTTAGAACGATATACAAAAAAACGCCTTGAAGCCGTAGTAGCTCCAAGGCGTTTTAATTTAGGTTATATTTTCTCGTTCAGCCCGATGATATAAGACTGTATAATAACGAGGTCGGCGCTTGTAACTTCGCTGTCACCGTTTATATCGCAGGCGGAGACGTTGTCTGATATGCTTATTCCTAAAATATGCATTTGAAGTGTAAGCAGGTCAAGGCTGTTAATATATGCGTCGCTGTTTACGTCACCTTTTATGGTGTCTACATAGCTCGCAATAAGCTTAACGTCGCCCGTGACTGTTAACGAGGTTGACCATCTTGATGCGTTTTTTAACTGGGCGTCGCCCTCGATGATAACCCATTTGCTAAAGCTTTTTCCTTTTATGCTGTTGGCCGTAATTGTAACGGTGTCGCCGATATCTGCTTTGGTAATTACTTCGCCCGATTCGTTTTGAGCCTCGCCTTTAATAACGGCTACTTTATAAGCCGAGGAATCATCAATTATACCGGTCGATTCATAAATGTTAAATGCTGCGGGGCTGCTTGTGTAACCGTTTATAAGTCCGCGTGAGTTATAGTTAAATACGTATGAATCGGTCGAGAAGTTAAAGGCGTTAACGCTTCCGCTTATTGTAAATTCGTCGCCTGTTTCGGTAAATACCGCTTCAATGCCTCTGTCTGAGGTCGCATTTAACTTAACAAATTCGGTGCCGTTGCCTAAATACCATTTGTCGCCCGATTTTGTAAATGTCCATTCCTTGTCGGCATATTCGCCGTAAACTACGTTGGTGGTAAACGAGCCGTTGCTTTCAAGGTCAAAACCTGTTCTTTGTGAGCCGCTGCTGTTTGCCTTTGTAACCGATATAGGAAGCATTATTTGGTTTTCGTAAATAAGTAAATATTTGCCGCCGTCTTTAAGTTGGCTCAAATTGCCTATTTTTGTGTATGAAGGCTCGTTTGAGTTGCCCGAGGAAATAAGGTCAGGCATAGTGGTGTAATCGTTAATTTCCGTAAGAACGTTAACCTGCGGCGAGGCGTAAACGGTAGGGTTCGGGTCATAGTATGTCTCGCCCTTATATGTGTTTCGTTTTCCCTCGGACTTAAGCGTGTGAACGCCGTCGGCGGAATAACGGGTAACCGTAACGTCGTTTCCGCTGATAACAATTTTGGACATAGTAAGTGTGTCATCGGCGCCGTTATGGTTATCATAGTAACCAACAAAGCCGGGGTTCATGTATGTAAACGCCAAGGTGTGGGTTTTAAATGTGGTTTTGCTATATTCGGCTACGTTAATTGAGTCGCCTTTTTTAAGATAAACCGACGAGCCGCCTAAATAATCGTCCCAACCGTTACTATGGTCGTGTCCGTATAAGAAATAGATATTAAGTCCCTTTTTGCCCGCGTTATTAAGCGCGTCAAAAATATATCTTGCGTATCTTCCGTCGCCGTCGTAATATGTGCGCATTGTGAAATGAAGCGGTAAATGCGAAAGAACAAAAATCGGCTTATTAAAGTCCGCGTTTATCTTTTCGTTAAGGTAGTTAATAAGGCTTTGAGCGGTGTTTTTAATGGTAGTTTCGTCGTTTCCGTACCACATGTAATCGCTTTCGTTTATGGCAAAAACGCCGTATGCTCCGCTTTCGGGGTCGTTGTTTCCGCTCATGCATATACCGTTTACGCCGTTTACTGTGTCGTGGTTGCCCTTGATAAGGACTTTATGCTCCGGCGAAAGGGGAGAGGTAGCTTCGGTCAAAGCGTTGATACCTGCCTGTGTGTTGTAGGCGTTGTTGACTGAGAATTTGTCATAATCGCCGCTGCAAAAAAGAGCGTCGGTGTCGGTTAAACCGTCGGCAATCATAGCGTTTACGATATTGCTAATTTGTTGTTTGCTACCCGAAGCGCCGTTAGGGCTTTGAACGTCGGAACAAGCTATGATGGTTGTAATGTTTTCTTCGGTTACAGCAACTGCCGAAATTCCAACCGTGCTTGATACAAAAATCAAGCATATGCAAAGAATAACTGATAACATTTTTTTCATAAGCCTTTCACCTCGTTAATTGAAGTCTATACGTTCATAAT
>JBGVDX010000159.1:0-1357 GCA_045119575.1 Acutalibacteraceae bacterium | reverse complement strand
CCATTTACGGCGAGCTTACAAGCGACGATTTTGCGCTTAAAGGCGAAAACGGCGAGGTGTACGGCGTAGCGTATGTAGTTGAAACCTACGGCATTATTTACAACAAAACTCTTCTTAACAAATATTTTGAGTCCGATTGGTCAACCGTAAAATCCATTGACAATCTTAATAACTTCAACGCTCTTTCAACCGTCGCAACCGAAATTCAAAGCCATAAATCGGAACTCGGCGTAAACGGAGCGTTTACCTCGGCGGGTATGGATTCGTCGTCCGACTGGCGTTTCAAAACCCACCTTGCGAATATGCCTATTTATTATGAATACCAAAGTGATAAAATCACAAGCACGCCTGCAATAAAAGGCACGTATCTTAACAATTACAAAAATATTTGGGACCTTTATATTAATAACAGCACCGTAAAACCGACCGAGCTTGCCTCTAAAACGGGAACCGACGCCGAAACCGAATTCAAATCGGGCAAAGCGGTGTTTTTCCAAAACGGCACATGGGCATATGGCGCATGCAAATATAACGAAAAAACCAATCTCGGTTTAAAGGACGACGAATTTGGTATGCTGCCCATTTATATTGGTGTTGCGGGCGAAGAAAATCAGGGACTTTGTACCGGCTCGGAAAACTATTGGTGCGTTAACAAAAACGCGTCAGAAGCGAATATTAAGGCAACTCTTGATTTCATGGAATGGGTCGTAACGAGCGACGCAGGCACAACCGCGCTTGCCGACGAAATGGGCTTTGTAATTCCCTTTAAAAAGGCAAAAGAAGCCGATAACCCCCTTGTCAAAATCGCCACCGATTACGTTGACGCAGGCATGAAATCGGTTTCGTGGAACTTTGCTACCATTCCGTCCGACGACTGGAAGGGCGGTGTCGGCGCCGCACTTACCCAGTATGCCGCAGGTACGGGAAAATGGGACGACGTAAAGACGGCGTTTGTAGACGGTTGGAAAAACGAATACAATAAGGTTAACGGCTGATGAAATATCACCGTGGGAGGCGAGTTTTCGCCTCCCTTTTTAGGAGTAATTGTAAATGAAAGTGAATACTAAAACCCGAAAACCGAGCAAAAGCGGCCACGAAAACGGCCCGCTTAAGGCATATTTTCCGATATTTGTGCTTCCTACCTTTGCGGCGTTTTGTATCGGCTTTATCTATCCGTTTTTGCGCGGCATTTACCTCTCATTTTGCACGTTTAAGACAACAAGCGACGCAAAATGGGTGGGCTTTTCTAACTATATAAAGGCGTTTGCTGACGACGGCTTTTTTCACGCCTTTTGTTATACTGCGATTTTTACGGTCGTGTCTGTTATAGCGGTAAACCTGCTTGCCTTTGCGGTGG
>JBGVDX010000158.1:0-13683 GCA_045119575.1 Acutalibacteraceae bacterium | reverse complement strand
AAGAGGCATCTCCGGTATCCTCGTCGCAGCTCGCAAAGCTTACCAAAAGCATAGCAACGCAAAGCAATAAACTGATAAGCTTAAGTGTTTTTTTCATGATTTGGTCTCCTTCCAAAAGAAAAACTGTAAAAAACTTTTTATATGAACGAAGCTAATTTAATAGGCTTCGAGCTATACTATTATTTTGCGTCAGGCGGGCAACATTTAATTTTCCATACTCCTCGGCAACCGCAAAGCACGAACAGCTCGCGCGTAAGCGGGTTGATACGGATTTGTACGGGTTGTTTTCCGCCGTCGGGGCCGCTTCTTCCGTCGTTCGGCAGGCGGTTGAGCACCGTCCATGTTTCGCCGCCGTCAAGCGAACGCAAAACGTTCGGCATTCCGAACTCGGCATGAGAATAACAGCCGATATAGACGATATCGGGGTTTTCGGGGTCAACGCAAAGTGTCCACGCATGCTTCGACGGGTAGCTCAGCTCGGTATAACCGCTGCCGTCAAGCTTGATTTTGCAAAGCTTGCCCCAATTAAGGAAATAAAGATAACCGTTTTTGTGGTTATACGCTATGTCTCCGATACGTGCGCCCTCGGAGAAGAACACCTGTTTCCAGGTAACACCCTCGTCGTCGCTCATAACAATAGTGCTGTCCCAAAATGTTCCGAAAAGCGTCTTTCCGGTATAATCATAGGCATGAACGCCGGTACAGCCTTCCATATATTCAAAGGTTTTACCCATGTCGCGGGTTACGCAGTCGCCGATAAAGGCAACCTTTTCGTTTCCGGGTACGCCGCAGCTAATTTGTGAGCCGTGGATATCCATTCCCGTTTTAACTATCGTTTTTCCGCCGTCGTAGGTTACGGCAATCTTTGTTTCGCCGAACATTCTGTCGGCTAAGCCGCAGAAGGTAACGTCGTCGTTAAAGGTGTAGCCGCCGTAGGTCCAGCCGCCCCATCTGTAACCCGACCAACAAACGTAGTTCCACGTCTTACCTGCGTCGGTGGTGTAACCGCCGTTATAGTCCTGAGACGAAATTTCCATATAGTTCGGGTCGTTTACGTTCCAGCAAATTTTGCCGCCAGGACAAAGGCCGTTATAACCCGCGTTTTGCCAAACAAAGGTTTTTCCGCCGTCGGTTGAAGCGCAAATAAAGCACCACGTGGTGAGCACCTTTTTCTCCTCAACGGGGCTCCAGTAAAACTTGGTTTGGTCGTCGTTAGCCGGTACCCAAGAGGCTTCGGCGTTTCTTTCCGACTTAGCCCATGTTTTACCGCCGTCCGCGGTAAAGTAAACCGGCATGCTCCAACTGCCGCAAGCGGTAAGACGGTCGTCCTGCATTACCATAAGGTCGGGGTTGACGGGAGATACACGCAACGCAGACGGCCAACCGTCGGGGAAGGTAGAAGTTTCTACATATGTAAAGCTTTCGCCGCAATCGTATGACACAAGCAAGCCTTTTTTAGTGGTTGCGTAAATTCGGTCGGGATAGCTGCGAATACAGTCGCCGAAAGTAAACTCCTCATCCGACAACTTTTCAAAGGTTTCGCCCTTATCCTTGGAACGGTAGAAGCCGGTAGGACAAATTACGAACAACCAACCCTTTTCACGGTGAACGTAAATACAAGCGTCGCCCATCATTTCGGTGTTTTCAAGCTTAGTCCAGTTATAACCGCCGTCGGTCGATTTGTAAATTCCCGGGTCCTTTTCGGTGTCGTCGCGGTTAAAGTTGTTGCGGCTACCCTCTCTTGCCCAGTATACAACGGCGCTTCCGCCGATTTTTTCGTCAAAGCTTGTCTCGTCAAAGGCGATTTGGTTTCGAAGGTCACGGAAACCGCAAACCCTTGTCTGCATAATCGCTTCCCATGTAAGACCCATGTCGTTTGACATGTAAATTCCGTTTTGCGGACAGCCCCATGAGTTTACGCCTATACCCAAAACTTTATTTATATTGTTGGGGTCATATGCAAAGCCGGTACAACCGCAGCCCTCGTAACCTATTGCCGACGGTGTCCAGTGAACGCCGCCGTCGTCGGAACGGTACATTCCGCCTACGTCGGTTCCCATCATCCAGTGGGTGCCGTCAATCGGGTCGCATACAATATAAAGGCACGCCTGACAGCCTTCGCCGCCCTCGTAGCCCTTTTCGATAAGCTCCCGGCTTATCATAGGTACGGGCTCCCAGATATCGGTTTCAAAATATCGATTTGCTAATTTATTATCTGACATTTGCTTTTCTCCCCCAGTAAATAAGCGCTGATATGAACAAATCATGAACAAAAATGAACTATTTTCATGGTCATTAAATTCTCAAAGTTCGTTTTTTGTTCAATTTGTACATTTTATCAAAACAGATATGTCATTTTGCACTAAAAAATATAAATTTCGGCTAATTTCTCAAAAAAAAGTCGCAGATGAGGACAATAATCCATAATGATACTTTCTGATTATATCAACTGAACTATCAAATGTAAATAGACAAAAATGCACATTTTAATGGACAAAACCGAACTTTTTGTATTTACTTTGGGTCAACGCCATATTATAATGTGATTAAGGGAGGTGGCAAAATGCCCGATTTTATTCGAATTGACTCGCAGGAGACGGCGGTTATAGGTGCGTCGGTTGCGAAAGACGAAGCTTGCCGAATAATATACATCACCGACGGAAGCGGAAAATTGACGGTCGGCGATAAAGTAATCCCGTTCGGTAAAAACGAAGTTTTTGCTATCCCTCCTGAAACCGAGCTTAATACAGCCTCCGAAACGGGATACCAACGTATAATGATAAGGATAGGAAGCACCGATATTTTAAGCCAATTCGACGGCGTGACAAAGGTTTCTGACAACCACACAAAAGATGTTCGTAATCTCATCACGATGTTAAACCGTGAGTGTGCCGTTTACAACCCTTCCCACGCCGAATATATCGACCGTCTTATGCAGCTTATCGTTACGCTTATTGCGATGCTTAACATTAAGGAATCTGACCGCCCGTATGTTGAAAGAATAGAAAACATGCTTACAAGTAACGTTTCAAATTCGGCGTTTGTGCTTGACTCAATATATTCGGTCGCTCCCGATTTCACAAAAGACTATGTACGGCGCATTTTTAAGCAGAAAACGGGATTTACTCCGAAGGCATATCTTAACAATCTGCGTATAAAAAAGGCAAAGGAACTGCTTTTAGACAAAAAGGCAAAATATAATGTAAAGCAAACGGCTATTGCCTGCGGGTTTAATGACCAATATTATTTTTCCCGTATGTTCAAGCGGGCAACGGGGATTTCTCCCGACCATTACAAGCGCCAAATTCAGTAAAAACATATAAAATATATAAACATATAATTAATTTAATACTATGATATTCACATTATATTATTTATTACCATTGTCTAAAACAGCCTTCAAAGTTTGTTGCTTTTGCGAGTAGTTTTTTGATAGAAAATAGTATAAAATAGTGCAAGTATATTGCCCGAAAGGATAAATCAATATGAAAAGAATTCTATCTCTAGCACTTACCCTTTTTATTGTCGCAGGACTGTTTAGCTGTCTTACGCTTATAGCTTCTGCGGAACAAGAAACTTGGGAATCCTCGTTTGATGCCAAGGATTTTAGCGGCAGCACCGGACGTATTTACACCGGCCTATTTCTTGTTCAAGACGGTTCTACCAATACATTTGAGATTGTAAGCCGTAGGTCATTTAATCTTGACGACGGTTTTTCTATATCCGCTAACCTCAAAATGAGCAACGGCACCGCCACATATCTCGGCGAGCACTGCTCTATTAAGATTGGCAACGTTGAATTACGCATAGTTAACACAAAGGACGTTAAAAAATACTCAGCCGTAGTTTATGTAGGCGAAACGATTATCGGTTCCGCCAATTTAGGCGAAAGCGCCGAGGGCAAGTTCCGCCTTTGCATGGACGAAGACGAAATTTGGGTACTTATTAACGACTCTTATCTTACGTTAACCAATACAAGCGGCAAAACCGGACATTACCTTGTCCGTCCCAATTCGGTTAACGTTAAAAACGCCCGCCTCAGCTTTAAAATCATGGGCAACGGTTCCTCCTCATACGACCGCCGATTTGATAAATTCTTGCTTGTTGGCGGCGCCGCCACAAAATACGATAACAAAGACGTTTATATGCGCATAACTTCGTATGAAGCGGCCGAAAACGAATTTTTCTCCGTACCCGAACGTTCAGTTATTTACACCGGCGACAAGATTAAGCTTGACTATGACGCTTACACAAAATTCACCTGGCCCAACGGCACCGTTCAAAAAGAATGGAATATGCACGCCGACAACGGCCAAAAAGGACAGCCGCAAAACGGTTATATGTTCTCTTTCACCGAACCGGGTGAACACACCTTCTACTCCTCAACTTTCGGATACAAACTGGCTACCATTAACGTAGTGGACCGTTTTTATGCGCCGACCAGCGCACAGGAAGATGAAAGCACCGATACTAAGTATCCCGACGGTTCTTCTCTCCCTTTCACCGACAAGCTCGTAAAGGGAGATACAGCCGATATCTACGAAAACCCCGTTGAAAACGGCACATTCTTTACCTCCGACCTTTGGCAGGCCGTTCCGCTTATCAGCCAGGAGCTTGTTGACCTTGGCTATTCGGGCGGCGAAGGTTGCCAGCTTATTAACTCGGTTGCTTACGGAAACGACGGTAAACTTGCTTTCCTCGGCACCGACGTAGGCGGTCTTTATAAATCGGTCGACGGCGGCTCTAACTGGTATTTAAGCACCGTAGGCTTTGACGCAAACGGCGCAACCAGCATTGTAGTTGACCCGAAAAACAATAACCGCGTTCTTTGTATCGGCGCAAGCTCCGGCTACGACGAAACAAACGGCATTTATCTTTCCACCGACGCCGGCGAAACCTGGAACTACGTTTACTCGGTTGTTCAAAACAGCACCGGCGTGGTAGGTTATCACGGCGACACCCGTATTCAGCTTGCTTACGACATAAGCAGTTACGACGCTTCCCTTGGCTACTGCAAGGTTGTTTACTGGTCAAGAGAGCACAACTCCGGTTCAAGCGACTACAACTACCCGATGATTTACAAATCAACCGACGGCGGTTATACCTGGAACGAAATCCCCAACTCCTCTGCCTATGCCGGCGGCCAAATCCGTGTTTCCGCCGACACCGGTTGGGTGTTTGTTAACACAAACAGTAAAATTTACCGTTCCAAGGACGGCGGTAATTCTTGGGAAGAGGTCTTATCCGACTCCGTAACCGGTTTCGATATGGTTACAACCTATCCGTCGAACCTTTATGCTACCGGACCGAACGGATATTACGTTTCGACAGACTACGGCGAGACATGGGACTGCTTTAAAGGCAACCGTTATGAAATAAACGGATATACAATCACCCTCCGTGTTAGCCCGATTGACCCCAACAACGTAATTTTCCAGCAGTTTATCAGCGATTACAACTACATAATTTACTACTCCAATGACGGCGGCTACAACTGGTCAACCTCCAAATTTGATTACACCGGAAACTGGACCGGAACCAGTGGCGCTTCCATCAGCGCCTTTGCATGGAGCCCCATCCACAAGAACTCGGTAATGGTTTCCGCTTGGGGCGGTATCTATCGCTCGATTAACGGCGGCTCCGACTTCTTCTGGAGCAACGCAGGCTTTAACAGCATTTGCGGCGGCGGCAAAATAAACTTTAACGTTAACCATCCCGAAATGATAAGCATCGCTTCCCAGGACTTTAACGGCGGTTATTCGCTTGATAGCGGTAAAACCTGGACCTACATAAACTGGGGTAACAAAAACTGGGGCGGATTTACATACGGCACATACATTCTTAACGCCAACACGATTATTACCGGCGTTGCAACCGCTATGTACGGCAACGATACTTATATTAAGGTTACACACGACGGCGGTAAAACAATTACCAACACCGGTATTCGCATTGACGGCGCAAGAATCGGTTGCGGCGCCCTTAACGACGACAATATTGCGTTCCTCGGCGAATACAGAACAGCCGACGGCGGTTACACCTTCACAAAAATGGACGGTTGTACCGGCGTATTCACCATTGACCTCAAAACAGGCCGTCTCTTTGGTTCAAACGGCAATTATGTCGTAACCTCCACCGATAACGGCGTCACCTGGACAACCGTAGGCAACGTTTCGGGCGGTATTTCCGACATTGCTTACAGCAACGAGTTAAACACCATCTATGTCGTTGACGGAAACAACTTGTACACCTGCAAGCCTGATTTCTCCTTAACCTCAAACTCATTTAATAGAAAAGGTTTCGGTTATTACTCCGCAAACAGCGTTGCAGTTGACCCTAACAACGAAGAAGTAGTTTACATCGGCTGCTCAAGCGCTGCTTCTCACAACATGAAGGCTACATGGCGCTCGCTAGACGGCGGTAACACATGGACCTGCCTTACACGTGCAGTAGGCGACGGCAGAGAATGCGCAGACGGCGGTAAACAGCCGCTTTCTATAAGAGTTAGCCCCGTTACAGGCGAATTGTTCGTTCTTACAGGTTGCCGAGGCGTATGGAAGATAGCCGCTCCGCCCCAGTGGTATCTTGACGCTCAGCTTCCCGCTCCAGAGGCAAGCCGTCTCTTTGAGCTTATCTCAAAGGATATCGCCGCTAACTCCAAATACACCACCGCCGATTATTCAGAGAGCGACGTTACATACATTTACACCAAGCAGGACCTTTGGAACGTACGCAACAACCTTAACGGCTTCTATATTCTCGCAAACGACATTGTATTTAACGATTCCGACTTTGCTCCGGGCGGCGCATTCTATAACGGCGGCGCTAAATGGTCACCGTATGTTAAAGCATATACTTCCAGCAACACCGCCTTTAGAGGTATCTTCTACGGCAACGGCTATGCGATTAAGAACCTTCAAATATCCGATACAAGCGCCTCATATCTGTCAATGTTCGGTAGAAACGACGGCCTTATTATGAAAGTCGGCTTTGAAAACTGCAAGCTTCAGACCTCGTCAGGCACACTCTACGCTTGCCTCATTACCGCGCAAAACTACGGCCAGATTGTAAACTGCTACATCAAGGACGGCCTTGTTGATTCCCCCTCGGATAAAGCAAGTCTTGTAGCCGGTTTCGGTAACGTTGACACAATTATCGGCTGCTATGTACATGGTAATATTGTTAACTCCCCCCATGCCGCACCGTCCGCTTTCTTAGCATGGCCCGGCGGTGCAGACTCCGTTGACCCCGCCAACTTAAACTACTATCTCGATACCGGAGCAGCACGCGCTGCAGGCAGCTATTCATCGATGGCAAAAGCGCTCACCGCTAACGAAATGTTATACAAATCAAGCTACACCAACTTTGACTTTGAAAACGTTTGGCAAAACGAGGACGGCGTTACAATGCCCACCCTCCGTCATCTTGAGTTCACAACCGCTGAATCGGAAAACTGGTCGGTTGTTCTTGAAAGCGACAATCCTAAGCTCCGTATCGGCAAGACCATTAAGACTCCCGTTAAGCTTATTGACGAAAACGGAAACGAGATAGAAGGCGATTTCCACTTCTATACCACAACTCCCGACGTTGTTTCGGTTAGCGAAAACGGCGACGTTACCGGCCTTAACGGCGGTACCGCTTACGTTTACGCCGCCGAATATACCACCGGCAAAATCGTTCGATTTACCGTTGTTGTAAGCATTACCACAATTATCGGCGACTCCAACCTTGACGACGGTGTCGACAGTCTTGACCTTCTCATTGTTCAACAGCATATTCTCGGTTACACCGAATTAACCGGCACTGCATGGCATAACTGCGATGTCAACAATGACATGATTCTTGATGCCGCCGACCTTGCAATGCTCCAGATGATGATCGTCGGTCTTGCATAAATAGGCATAAATAACTACAACCTGTCTCGGTAAAACGAGGCAGGTTGTTTTTAATATAAATTCGCCGTATTTTAATACAAAAACGTCGTATTTTAATATAAATATCACCGTATTTTAATATAAAAATCGCCGTATCGTTTGATACGGCGATTAAATTTATTCGGTTTTTGCGGATTAATACATTCCGCCCATGCCACCCATTGCTCCGGCAGCGGCCGCATTAGCGGCTGCCTTGTCTTCCTTTGTCGGGGCAACAACCGATTCGGTTGTAAGCACCATTGAAGCAACGGAAGCGGCGTTTTCAAGAGCCGAGCGGGTAACCTTTGCGGGGTCGACGATACCGGCGGCAATCATGTCGGTATATTCCTCTTTATAAGCGTCAAAGCCGTAGTTTGCCTTGCCGCTGGTCTTAATTTTATCAACGATAACCGAGCCGGCAATTCCCGAATTGCGGGCAATTTGACGCATAGGAGCTTCAAGCGCCTTAAGAACAATGCTGACGCCCGTCTTTTCGTCGCCGTCAACCGTTTCAAGAAGCTTTTCAACGGCTTCGGTTGCGTTAATGAGCGCAACTCCGCCGCCAGCAACAATGCCTTCCTCAACGGCGGCCTTTGTAGAAGCGAGAGCGTCCTCGATACGGAGTTTTTTCTCCTTCATTTCGATTTCCGTAGCGGCACCTACGCGGATAACGGCTACGCCGCCCGCAAGCTTAGCAAGGCGTTCCTGTAATTTTTCGCGGTCAAAGTCGGAGGTGGTTGCCTCAAGCTGACCTCTGATTTGAGCAACGCGTGCGGCAATTGCGTTTTTGTCGCCTGCGCCGTCAACAATAATTGTGTTTTCCTTTGTAACCTTAACCTGATGCGCGGTACCAAGCTGCATAAGCTGGGTGTCTTTGAGTTCAAGACCAAGTTCGTCGGTGATAACCTCGCCACCGGTAAGAACGGCTATATCACGGAGCATTTCCTTGCGGCGGTCGCCGAAGCCCGGAGCCTTAACAGCAACGCAGGTAAATGTTCCGCGGAGCTTGTTGAGGATAAGGGTGGTAAGCGCCTCTCCCTCGATGTCCTCGGCTACGATAAGGAGCTTCTTGCCCGACTGAACAATCTGTTCAAGCAAGGGAAGCAAATCCTGAATATTGGTAATCTTCTTGTCGGTGATAAGAATGAACGGGTCGTCAAGTACGGCCTCCATCTTATCCGTATCGGTTGCCATGTAGGGCGTGATGTAACCGCGGTCAAACTGCATACCCTCAACAACGTCGGAATATGTGTTAGCGGTTTTTGATTCCTCAACGGTTATAACGCCGTCGGAGGAAACCTTATCCATCGACTCGGCAATAAGCTTGCCGATATATTCGTCGCCCGACGAGATTGTAGCAACTCGGGCAATATCGGACGAGCCGTTTACCTTTTTGGAATTTGCCTTAATAGCTTCGATAGCGGCGTCAACGGCCTTTTTCATGCCCTTGCGAAGTACCATCGGGTTTGCGCCGGAGGTAACATTCTTCATACCCTCGTTAATAAGCGCCTGAGCCAAAACGGTTGCGGTAGTTGTACCGTCGCCGGCGATATCGTTGGTTTTGGTAGCAACCTCTTTTACAAGCTGCGCACCCATATTCTCGAACGGGTCGTCAAGCTCGATTTCCTTTGCGATTGTAACGCCGTCGTTGGTTATAAGCGGCGCTCCGAAATTGCGGTCAAGTACAACATTTCTGCCCTTAGGGCCTAATGTTACCTTTACTGTATCGGCGAGCTTGTCAACGCCCGCTTGTAATGCTTTGCGTGCGTCTTCGCCGTAAAGAATGCTTTTTGCCATAAAAATCTCTCCTTAAAATTATTCTACGATTGCGAGAATGTCCGACTGACGGAGAATAGTGTACTGTACGCCGTCAAGCTTAACCTCTGTTCCCGAATATTTGCTCATTATAACCTTGTCGCCTACGTTTACGTACATTACGGTTTCCTTGCCGTCAACTACTCCTCCGGGGCCAACCGCTACGATTTCGGCAACCTGCGGCTTTTCCTGAGATGCGGCGGCGAGGATAATTCCGCTTTTAGTGGTTTCCTCAGCCTCAACCATTTTTACGACCACACGGTCTGCTAACGGTTTTATTGTCATAATATATTCCTCCGTTCAATAATAATTAAACAAATTAGCACTCTATTATTCAGAGTGCTAATAGTATTTTAACATCTTTTTTTAAAATTACAATAGGTTTGGAAAAATTTTTTCTTAATTTTTCTATTTTTTTACCGTTGCCGCTTTTTTCACTATTTCACGTTTATCCGATTTTACCGCCTCAGTATTCGGTATTACAAGCTTAAGCGCCGCCGGTAAAATCTTAACCGTTATACTTTCAGTTACCAAAATTTCGCCGTCATATGTAACGGGCACGGGCTTTGCAGAAGTCATTTTAAGGGTTTGACATTTGCACATGCTGACTATATCGCTGTATTTTTCGTGTCCGCCCTTCATATAAGTCGGGAAAAGGCTTAAAAACCTCGCTTTCGATATGTTTCTTGCCATCATAAAGGCAATCTCGCGGCTGAACGGGTCGGCATGCGGCACGCTTTTCATACCGCCGCCATGATACCTTCCGTTGCCCGCAATCGCAAGCAACAGCTTTTCCTTTTTATATTCCACTCCGTCGATTTCAACCGTCATGTCGTTAGATATTTTTCCCAAAAGAGTATAAAACACCGATAAAATATATGCGGATTTTCCGGAAATATTCGACTTGTTCTTAAATTTAGAAAAATTATCGGCTGTGCGGGCGTCAAATCCCATCGAAACCTGATTAATTGCATAAAGACCGTCGTCAATTTCCATAACGTCGGCTCGTCTTGTGCCGCCCTCAACCTGCGCCCTTACGCTCATAAAAGTTTCTCGCGGCACGTCAATGCTGCTTACGAAATCGTTGCCCGAGCCGCACGGGATAATTCCCAGTTCGACCTTATCGTAGCCGACAACGCCGTTTAAAACCTCGTTAAGCGTACCGTCGCCGCCGCAAGCGTATATGCGGACAGGCTCGCCTTTTTCTGCGTAGCTTTTGGCAATAACGGTAGCGTCTCCCTTGTATTTTGTAAATTCAATTTCGTATTTGCCGCCCTTTTTGGCGAAATATTTGCGAATTTCCGGTATAAGCTTTTCGGTTGATTTGCCGTTTCCTGCGGCATTGTTTACGATAAAAACATGCAGCATATATACCTCACTCTTTTTTATTTTAATTACTTATAATAAAAATAAAGCTGACATCTGATGCTTCCATTATACAACTTTCTGCGCTTATCTGCAACCGTTCCGAAAATTCTTTCAAACTCTTCGTCGGGGCTTATTACGGTATACTTTAAACCGTGTCTGCGTTCAAAAACCTTGCCCATTGTGCGGTAAAGGTTTCTTGCCGTTTCTATGTCAAGCATACGTTCGCCGTAAGGCGGGTTTGTAACCGTAACGCCTCTCTCGGTCGGGATGGAAAAATCCGCAACATCGGAAAGCGTAACATTTACACAGCCGGATACTCCCGCTTTTTTTGCGTTCGACATAGCGAGCTTAACCATTTCGGGGTCGTTGTCCGAGCCGACCGCCTTAAACGGAACGGTGTTGTCTATCATATCTCTTGCGGCGGCACGTTCGCTTTGCCAAACCTCGGCGGGAATAAAAGCGAATTTTTCCGACGCAAAGGAGCGGAAAATCCCCGGAGCAACGTTTCGTGCCATTAATGCGCCCTCGATAAGAATCGTGCCCGAGCCGCAAAACGGGTCGTAAAGGGTGGAATCGTTATAAATTCTCGACAGCTTTACCATTGCGGCGGCAAGAGTTTCCTTAAGCGGAGCGTCGCCCGAATCGGCGCGGTAGCCGCGCTTATGAAGTCCCTCTCCCGACGTATCTATAAGCAACTGAACCTTATCCTTGAGGATAAAAAACGAAATTTTGCGTTCGGCGCCAAGCTCGTCAAACCAGTCGATTTTATACTTGCTTTTAAGTCTCTCTACAATCGCTTTTTTTACTATCGACTGGCAATCGGGGATTGAGTAAAGCGCCGAGTTAATCGAACTGCCCTTTACGGGGAACGCGTCGTCGACGCCGATATATCTTTCCCAATCAAGAGCCTTTACGTTGTCGAAAAGCTCGGCAAAGCTGCGAGCCTCAAAGCTGCCAACCAAAATTTGTACTCGTTCGGCAAAGCGGCTGCGAATATTCGCTCTTGCTATAATTTCAGCGCCGCCGCTGAACAGCACTCGGCCGTTTTCAGCCAACACGTTTTCGGCGCCCATATCCTTAAGCTCATCCGCAACCAACTTTTCAAGCCCGAAAAGGCACGGCGCTACACAATTAAATTTATCCATTTTCGTTATAATTCCTCGCTTTTGTGGCGTGTCACGTGACAGCCGATATTTACCGCTACGGGCAGACCCGCAATATGGGTTGCGTATTTTTCGATGTTGACGTAAAGCGCCGTTGTATCTCCGCCGAAGCCTTGCGGCCCGATACCGAGCTTATTTACGGCGGCAAGCATATCTTTTTCAAGCGCCGCATAGTATTCGTCCCCGTTTCTTACGTCGGCGGGACGGCAAAGCGCCTTTTTAGAAAGCAACGCCGCATATTCGAAATCGCCGCCTATTCCGACGCCGATAACCATAGGCGGGCAGGGATTTGACCCCGCTTTTTTAACAACGTCGCAAACGGCATTTATAATATCTTCTCTTGTTGCGGCAGGAGTTAACATTCTTACCCCGCTCATGTTTTCGCTGCCGAAGCCTTTAGGCGCTACGGTGATTTTTACCTTTTCTCCGTCGACAATTCTCGTATGAATTATGGCAGGAGTATTATCGTTTGTGTTGACCCGTAAAATCGGGTCGCCGACAACCGATTTCCTGAGCAATCCCTCGGTATATCCGCGGCGTACACCCTCGTTTACCGCCTCTTCAAAGCTTCCGCCGACAAAATGAACCTCTTGGCCTATATCGGCAAAGATAACCGCCATTCCCGTATCCTGACAAATCGGGATTTTAAGCTCGTTTGCGGCGTCGATATTGTCCCGTATGTCGCACATGATGCGCTTGCCGAGGGGACTTGTTTCGTTATTTTTCGCACAGTCTATGCACTCCACCAAATCGGCGGAAAGCCTATTATTTGCGTCTATGCAAAGTCTTTTTACTGCCTCGGCAACCGCCGAAACGTTAATCTCTCTCATATTTTTTCTCCGCTAAAACAGTTTTTTTGTCGAACGATTCTTATGCAAAATTTTGGACAAGCATATTGACATTTTTTGGTAATTATAGTATTATACTAATGCAACTCCCTTCATACCTCAATATACACTGTGCGACTTAAAATTTGTCGCGAACGCCGCCGAGATAATTACGGCGGTATTTTTTTATCCTTTGAAAAGGAGTTGTTAATTTTATTGCAAAAAAGCGGAGCTGGTCGCTCCGCTTTTATATTGTTTAAAAAATTTTTTTTTGACCGCGTTTGGGTGAACGTCTGACCTCGCCGCCGGATTTGCGTTTAAGGTCGGAGAATTTATCGTCGCTGTTTTGCTTAAACTTGGACATCATATCCTCAAACGACAAGCTCTCTGTTTTTTTAACGTTCCATTCGCGTGCAGTGGGACGGTCGGGCGCCGGCACAGGAGGACGAGGTCCGTTGCGTCGCGGCTGTTCCATGGCTCGTTTAATCGAAAGGCTGATTTTTCCGTCTTCTCCGACGGTAAGAACCTTTACCTTTACTTCGTCGCCGTTTTTAACGAAGTCATTGATGTTTTCAACATAGGTTTGTGCTACCTCGG
>JBGVDX010000157.1:0-3182 GCA_045119575.1 Acutalibacteraceae bacterium | reverse complement strand
AGGCACAGGTCAGCCGACTTGAAAAAGGGGTTATAGATAAAATAAAAGGAAATTAATCACTTGCCCTCATACTTGTCATAAAGCTTTTCAAGTGCTTTTTTCTCAATCCGAGAAACGTATGAACGGGATATTTGAAGCCGTTTTGCTACCTCACGCTGTGGTAACGGAGGTTTTCCGCCCAAGCCGTATCTTAAAATAATTATTTTTCGTTCGCGGTCATTAAGCGCCGTTTTTAAAAACTCGCGAAGTTTTCGTATTTTAAGCCGCTTGTCGATATCGTCGACCATCGAAAAATCCGACGCTATTACATCAAGTAAGGTAAGCGCGTTTCCCTCTTTGTCGGTATCTATGGGGTCATTTATGAAAACGTCAAGTGACGTTTTCTTTTGTGCCCGAAAATACATTAAAATTTCGTTTTCAATACACCTTGCGGCGTAGGTGGCAAGCTTTGTACCCTTCTTTTCATTAAAACTCGAAATCGCTTTTATTAAACCTATTGTACCGATTGATATTAAATCATCGCTGTCGAAGTTGGTATCGTAGTATTTTTTCACAACATGAGCAACAAGTCGCAGGTTGTGTTCAATAAGCAGTTTTCGTGCCTCGTCGTCACCGTTTCGATACCGTTCAAGCAGCTCGGTTTCTTCCTTTTGAGTTAAAGCGCGAGGAAACGAGCCGGGATTTGAAACGTGCAAAATAAAATAGAGTATATTTGACAGTGCCGCAGCTAAAAAATAAGTAAACACCAAAAATTCACCCCGTAGCGAATTAATATGCGGTACGGGGTTTGTCTAACAAGTATTATTTTGATAATTTAGCCTCTTTTTTTGGTTCGTGATAAACAACCTCGTTTTTGCACTTAGCGCCGCTGAGAACGTCGTCTAAGTTGTCATAGGTTGTCTTTGCGATTGTAATTAAAGCGTCGTCGGTTAAAAACGCCTGGTGTGCGGTCATTAAAACATGAGGATGAGAAATAAGAAGAGAAAGCATATCATCGTTAATTACTATTCCAGAAAAATCTTCAAAGAAAAAGTCGCTTTCTTCCTCGTAAACGTCAAGTGCTGCGCCGCCGACCTTTTCAGTATTAAGTGCTTCAAGCAAAGCCTCCGTATCAACAAGTGCGCCTCTTGAGGTATTTACTATATAAACCCCGTCTTTAACTATTTCAAACGCTTCACGGTCAAGAATGTGGTAAGATTTCTCGGTAAGAGGACAATGAAGAGAAATAATATCGCTGTTTTTAAGCAAATATTCAAGGCTTACATAATTGATATCACTGTTTTCAACGGGATATGGATCGTATGCAATTATATTTACACCGAATCCGCTGCAAACCTCGATAAATGCTTGACCGATTTTGCCCGTGCCGATAACGCCGACGGTCTTTCCACGAAGCAAAAATCCCGTCATACCGTTAAGGCTGAAGTTAAAATCACGGGTGCGGTTATAGGCTTTATGAATCTTACGGTTGAGCGACAAAAGCAAAGCCATAGCATGCTCTGCAACCGTATAAGGCGAATAAGCGGGAACGGTTACGACGGTAAGTTTATCCTTCGCCGCTTTAAGGTCAACGTTTGAAAAGCCGGAACAACGCATAGCAAGAACCTTTACGTTGTTTTCAGCCATAATGTTAATCGTCTCTTTGTTGATATCATCATTTACAAAGGCCACTACTGCGTCATATCCGTGCGTAATCGGCGCGGAATGCTTATTGAGCTTACCTTCAAAGTAGCTTATTTCATAATCCTTGTTAAATCGGTCGAAATACAATTTATCATATGGTTTTGTGTCAAAAAACGCTATTTTTTTCATATAATCATCTCCAAATAATATTTTATCCATTATATCAAGAAATATAAATTTTGCAATATATAATTGCTCTTGTAAAACGGCAATATTTTTTGTATAATAAATTCAACTACATAAAAATGGGTTGATAAAATGAGTAATTATTACATTGCCGTTGACATCGGCGCTTCAAGCGGACGCCTTATTGCCGCTTGGCTCGATAACGGAACCATGAAAACCGAAGAAATCCACCGCTTCGATAACGGCGTTGTTCGCAAAAACGGACATTTATGTTGGGAAATCGACAAGCTGTTTTGCGAAATCAAAGAAGGGCTTAAGAAATGCAAGGCCGCAGGTAAAATACCGACAACGGTTGGTATCGACACTTGGGCTGTTGACTTTGTTTTGCTTGATGAAAACGGCGAGGTTATAGGTGATACTGTCGCTTACCGTGACAACCGTACCGACGGAATGATTGAAAGGGTTGCCGATATTATTCCTCAGCTTGAACAATACGAGCACACCGGTATTCAGCCGCAGGTCTTTAACACAATTTATCAGCTTATGGCGGTTAAAGAACAGCTAAACAAAGCCCAAAATTTATTGTTTGTTCCGGAATATCTTAACTTTCTTTTGACGGGAGTTATGATGACCGAATATACAAACGCTTCAACCTCCGGAATGGTAAGCGCAAAAACAAAGGACTGGGACGACGATATTATAAACCGTCTGGGATATAAAAAAGATATTTTCGGTGAAATACATATGCCGTCTACTATTGTCGGCAAGCTTAAGGACGAAATCGCCGAAGAGGTAGGATTCAGTTGCGACATAATCCTCCCCTGCACACATGATACAGGTTCCGCAGTGCTTGCTGTACCAAGCAACGAAAAGGCGCTTTATATAAGCAGCGGTACATGGTCGCTTATGGGTTGCGAAATCATGGAGCCAAACGTTAGCGAAGAAAGCTTAAAACTGGGTTTCACTAACGAAGGCGGATATGATTACCGATTCAGATATCTTAAAAACATTATGGGTCTTTGGATGATTCAATCGGTACGCCGCGAGCTTAACAAAAAGTATAGTTTTGACGAGCTTTGCGATATGGCAAGGGAGTCAAGCTTTGACGAGATAATTGACGTAAACGACAAGTCGTTTTTAGCTCCCGACAGCATGATTAACGCAATAAGCGATTATTGTAAAAACAACTCGCTTAAAGAACCGCAGTCAATCGGTGATACCGTTCGAACAATTTATCATTCGCTCGCAAAATGTTATGCCGACACCGTAAACGGCATGGAAAAAATGTTAGGCGTAACTTTTGGCACGGTAAACATCGTTGGCGGCGGCAGTAAGGACAGTTATTTAAACGAACTTACCGCAAAATATACGGG
>JBGVDX010000156.1:0-4822 GCA_045119575.1 Acutalibacteraceae bacterium | reverse complement strand
AGTTTGCGTCTGATTTTAAAGCTTTTGCCGTCCTCAAACTTAATCGGCTCAAGCAAAATCGTATGAATACCGCAAAGGTTGGCGCCGATTGTGTCGGTAAAAACTTGGTCGCCGACCATGGCAATTTCTTTAGCTTTAAAGCCTAATTTGTGCTTTGCTCTAATCAATCCGAACGGCAACGGCTTGCAGCCGAGCGACAAAAAGTCGAGCTTAAGCAAATTTGCAAACGGCTCAACCCTTCTTTTTTTAGAGTTGGACAAAATAAGCAACTTTATACCTTTATTCTCCATCTCACGCAACCATTTATCAACGCCGTTATACGGGGTTTGGGAATGGTGGGTCGATAGGGTATTGTCAACGTCTAAAATAAGCGCCTTTATATTATTTTTTTTAAGGTAACCGTAGCCAATGTCGGTTACTCGTCTAAATCTTTTTTTCGGTAAAAAAAGCGGCATAGTAAAATCTCCTAAATAAAACAAAAAAGCGGCTTTTTCAAAGCCGCTTTCATGCAGATAAATGTTATCTCCGATAGTTTTTCGGCACGACAGTAAAACCGCCGAATTAAAAGACTAATCAGCGATATTTACGCTTGCGTGCAGCTTCAGATTTCTTCTTACGCTTAACGGAAGGCTTCTCGTAATGTTCTCTTTTACGGACTTCCTGAATAACACCGTCTCTTGCGGTAGCTCTCTTGAAGCGTCTGAGTGCGTTTTCCAAGCTTTCGTTTTCTTTTAAGCGAACTTGGCTCATCTAAATTCCCTCCCTCCGAGTTTACGAAGGATTATAAGCAGGCGGGAAATCCGCCGACATACCTATTACAGTTATCATACATTATACAACAACTGCTTATGAAAAGTCAATATGTCGAAATAAATAATTATTTGCCCGTTTATATATGCGACATGATGAAAGAAAGGGCGCAAAACAGACCGTAGATGACCGGCTGATGGAAAATGTAAATCCAAAGGGTGTATTTTCCCACAACCGAAAGCGGCCGTATGTGCTGGTTATAGAAAAATTGCGGGAATTTGTTTTTCTTTGCGTACGTGCCAAGGTAATATCCGCAAATGAACATGAAAAACCACGGCAAAATGGGGAAGTAGTCGGACGAAAAGAAGTTTTCGCTGTAAAAACCGAGCGGGCAAAGCCAGTCGGTGGCATACAGCATATCGGGCAAATCAATTTTAATGAAGAACAAATTGATAAAACCGCCGTAATCTCTTGAAACAAAATATGTAATAAAGAAAAGCAATAAATTAATTATAAACCCGACAACCGGAACTATTTTCCTAAGCGCACGCCATGCTATCGCCACAAACAAAATTGAAAAAGCGAGCAAATGGAGTATGCCGAACCAAATTGTAATCCCGTAAATGCCGATAAACCTAGCCGCGTACGTGACCGCTGTTAGCGCGACGCTTATCCCTGCTAAAATTAAGCCTCGTTTAATGTTGGAGTGGGAGAGGTTGCACGAGATACCCGAAATTAAAATAAACAGCGCCGCGAAATATGGTTGCGCCGGTTGAAAAAAATTAAAAAGCGTTTTGCCAAATTCAAACCCGAATATCGACCAAGCGGTAAAAAACGCATGAAAAAAGACCATACAAATTATCGCAAAGCCGCGCAGCTCGTCGAGCAAATGGATTCTTCCGCCTTTGCCTTTTGCCATTAAAACGCCACTCCCTTTCATTATAATGTAATATAATATCATCTTTTAAATTTTTTTCAATATTTTTTTAAAAATACGCTTGACAAACGGGAATTTATATGTTATATTAATGATAACGATAATCATTATCGTTAAGAAAAAGCAACGGAGGAAATTATGAAGCGACATTCAAGACAGCGTGACGCCGTCAGAAATGCACTTTGCTCGGTAAATAGCCACCCTACGGCTTCCGCCGTGTACGATATGGTACGAGCCGAGTTTCCGAACATAAGCCTTGCCACCGTCTATCGCAACTTGTCCGAAATGCACAGTGAAGGCAACGCCGTTATGCTTACTACCGTCTCCGGCTCGGTACATTTCGACGCCGATACATCACCGCACAGTCATTTATATTGTAATAAATGCGGCGGCGTAACCGACGTATATCCCGACCTGCCCGACCTGCGCAAGGCGGCGGAGGAAAAAGGATATGAGGTCACGAATTACAGCTTGATGTACAGCGGCGTTTGCGAAAATTGTCGGAAATAAAAAAGCGAAAAATTTTATTTTTATTTATTAGGAGGAAATTGTTATGAAAAAGTTTGTCTGTCCGGTTTGTGGTTATGTACACGAGGGAGATACACCTCCCGAATTCTGCCCCCAGTGCAAGGTGCCCGGTTCTAAGTTTAACGAAATGGCTGCCGAAAAATCATGGGCTGCTGAGCACGTTGTAGGCATAGCAAAAGGCGTTGACGAAAGAATTATCGAGGGACTTCGTGCCAACTTCGAGGGCGAATGCTGTGAAGTAGGTATGTATCTTGCAATGGCCCGTGTTGCACACCGTGAAGGCTATCCCGAAATCGGTCTTTACTGGGAAAAAGCAGCTTATGAAGAAGCTGAGCATGCCTCTAAGTTTGCCGAGCTGCTTGGTGAAGTCGTAACCGATTCTACCAAAAAGAATCTTGAACTCCGCGTAGATGCTGAAAACGGCGCTACCGCCGGCAAGACCGAGCTTGCTAAGCTTGCTAAGGAACTCGGACTTGATGCTATCCATGACACCGTTCACGAAATGGCACGCGACGAGGCTCGCCACGGTAAGGCATTCGAGGGATTGCTCAATAGATATTTTGGTTAATTATTGAAAATTGTGAAAAAGCATGCTATCTGAATGATAGCATGCTTTTAATTTTTTGCAGTATAGTTATGAAAAAATATGTTGCGCATATTTTGACCGCTTTAATTACGGCAAATTCTATTTTTGAATGCGGCAATTTTTACGGGTGCGGCTTGTTTTCACGGTAAGCCGCCATAATATCTCGGAAAATTTCGCCGTTTGACGGCGGCGTCCATGTGATAGCGTTTGCGCCCGCTTTAATTGTCTCGCGTATTGACTCGTCGGTAGGTCCGCCGGTAGCAATAATCGGTATGTCGGGGTACTTTTCCCTTATCATCTTTACGATTTTGGGCGTTTCGGCGGCCGCGGATACGTTAAAAATAGATGTGCCCGCCTCAATCCGTTTATCAAAGTCGGTGTCGTCGCGGGCAACCGTAACCACCGTCGGGATGTCGATGGTATCGGCAACGTGACGCAAAACCTCGTTCGCCGTCGGCGCATTAAGCACAACTCCCGTTGCACCTTGCATTTCCGCGAACATGGCGAGGTTGACAACCCTTTGACCTTGGGTAAGACCGCCTCCCACTCCGACAAATACGGGAATATCCGCCGCCATAAGCAATGCTTGAGTGATAACGGGTTGCGGCGTAAAGGGATAAACGGCGATAATTGCGTCGGCGTTTACGTTTTTGATTATGCTTAAATCGGTGGAAAAAACTAACGACTTAATTCTTTTGCCGAATAAAATAATCCCGCTGCATTCATAAATAACCTCCGGTACTCGTAACGCAAATTTGCGCAATGTGCCGTCTATTTGTGCCGGTCGCTTTTTGCTCTCCATTAAATCACCTCAAATGTTAAGTATTCTTTTAAATATTTCCACTCCGTATAATAATGCGTCCTCGTCAAAGTCGAAATTACTGCTGTGAAGCGGAACGCCGCCCTTTCCTCCGCCTATTCCGAGGAAAAAGAAAAGCCCGTCGGTTTTTGTCTGATATTCGGCGAAATCCTCCGCCGCCATAGCCGGTTCGACCAAAACGGTGTCGTCCATTGAATCAAGCACCGTGTAAAATTCCTCAACCATCCCTCTCGGATTGGAAACGCAGGGGTAATGCACGTGCTCGTTAAACTCAAAAGTAGCCCCCGTCGCAAGGTTAAGCCCGTCCATGACCGATTTCATGCGTTCGGTGAGCGAGTCGAACAGCGAGCTGTTAAATACGCGCAACGTGCCGCTGATATTTACCTTGTCGGCGATAACGTTATGCGACGTGCCGCCGCAAATTGTGCCTAACGTGAGTAATGCGTCCTGATGAGGGTCAACGTTACGGGTGATAACCGTTTGCAGCATGCTTATAAGCTGCGCCGAAACAACGATAGCGTCTATGCCCATTTGCGGAGTTGACGCGTGGGCGCTTTTTCCGCCTACGGTTATTTCGAAATCGCTTGTCTGCGCCATAAGATAGCCCCAACGAATGCCGATTTTACCTTTCGGAACGCTTGGCCATAAATGAAGCCCGTAAATGCGGTCGATGTTCGGGGATTGCAACGCACCCTCTTCAATCATGCGGTGTGCGCCGCCGCAACCCTCTTCTCCCGGCTGAAATAAAAGCACAACGTTATACTTAAGACTGTCCTTGTTTTCGGAAATAAGCTTTGCAAGGGCGAGCAAAACCGTCATATGCCCGTCGTGACCGCAGGCGTGCATTTTGCCCTCTCTTTTTGAGCGATAGTCGATTTCGTTAACCTCGTAAGCGTTAAGAGCGTCCATATCGGCACGGAAAGCGACCGTTTCAGTGGCGCCGTTTGCGTAGAAAACGGCCTTTACGCCGGTTGATGCAATTTTTCTCATGCTATCGGGTTTGCATTCGGCGAGCTTGCCCATGATATACTTTTGCGTATCGTATAAATCGAATTCCGTTTCGGGTATTTGATGTAATTCCCGTCGGGTTTTAATAATATCTTCTAAAAGGTCGTTAACTCTGTCGCTTATTACCATAATTTCTCTACCTCTCATTCTACATTGCAATTATAACAGAAATATGTCAAATCTTCAACGCAAA
>JBGVDX010000155.1:0-2251 GCA_045119575.1 Acutalibacteraceae bacterium | reverse complement strand
CGTAAATTTTTGTTGACGGGATTTCGCCCGCAATTATTTTACAAAACAAACAGTCCATTTTGCACCTCCGATTTATTTTAACATTGATTTTACAATATCGGCTACGGCGTTAAGAGCTTCGTCAACCTTTGACTTGTCCTTTGCGCCAGCCATTGCGCTGTCGGGACGGCCGCCGCCGCTTCCCCCCGCAAGCTTCGCAACCTCGCGGACAATGTTGCCCGCATGAGCGCCTGATTTAACCGCGTCGGCGCCCGCTGCGGCACAGAAGGTTACCTTTTCGCCGTCTACGGCGGCGAATACAGCTACGGTGTCGGCGTTTTTGGCCTTAATATCGTCGCCTGCGGCTCGCATAGCGGCGGTGTCGGAGCTCCAGAAAGGAGCCGCAATAACCTTTACGCCGCCGACGTCAATTGCGCCCGCAAATAAACTGTCCGCTTGTGACGACGCAATCTTTGAATTAAGTTGGTCGATTTTTTGTTTTTGCGCCTTGATTTCCTCGTAAAGAGAATCAATTTTGCCTTCAAGTTCGGCGGCAGAAGAAACCTTTGCGGCGGAAACTGCACGGTCAAGCTCGCTCTTATATCCGCAAATAAGCTTCATCACGCCTTCACCCGTTACAGCCTCGATACGGCGTACACCCGCGGCAACCGAGCCCTCGGACACAATACGGAAAAGGGCGATTTTTGCGGTATTGGAAACGTGGGTACCGCCGCAAAGCTCAACCGAGGTATTGGGCACGTTTACAACGCGTACAATATTGCCGTATTTTTCGCCGAAAAGCGCCATAGCGCCGAGCTTTTTAGCTTCTTCAATCGGCATTTCGTTTATATCAACCTCGATAGCATCCAAAATTGCGCGGTTAACAAGAGATTCAACCTCGGCAAGCTGGTCCGCGGTAAGCGCCGAGAAATGGGTAAAGTCGAAACGCACCGAGTTAGCAGTTACAAGTTGTCCCGCCTGCTCAACGTGGTTACCGAGCACGGTACGCAAAGCCGCCTGAAGCAAATGGGCCGCCGTATGGTTACGCATAACGGCGTTGCGGTTAGCCTTGCAAACCGCGGCGGTTACGTTGTCGCCGACCTTAATAAGTCCGCCGGTCATTTCGCCTATATGCATGTAAATTCCCGACGACGATTTTTGAGTATCGGCAACCTTAAACGACGAATCGCCGTCGCCGATTGAGCCGATATCGCCCACCTGACCGCCGCTTTCGGCGTAGAAAGAGGTGGTGTCAAGGATTACTACGCCGCTTTCTCCGTCGGAGATTGTATCGGCAACCTCGTTATCCTTGATTATCGCAAGTACAGTAGCCTTACATTCATAATCGGTATAACCGACAAATTTCGTTTCCTTAAGTCCATCGGGAAGCACGTCGCCGCTTTTCCACGCGTCGGCGCCGGCGTTTTTGCGGGCGGCACGGGCTCTTTCACGCTGCTCCTTCATAAGGGCGGCGAAGCCTTCCTCGTCAACGGCGAAGCCGCTTTCGGCGGCGATGTCGATAGTAAGGTCAAGCGGGAAACCGTAGGTATCGGAGAGTTTAAATGCGTCCTCGCCCGAAACAACCTTTGTATCGTTGTTTTTAAGTATATCGTCAAGAAGCTGGAGTCCCTGGTCAATGGTTTTGCCGAAGCTTTCTTCCTCTACGCTGATAACCTTTTTGATAAGCTCCTTTTTCTCAACAAGCTCAGGATATGCGTTTTTATTTTCGTTAATAACCGTTTCGCACACGTCGGAAAGGAAGGTGCCCTTTATGCCGAGCATACGTCCGTGACGGGCGGCGCGGCGAAGCAAACGGCGAAGAACGTAGCCTCTGCCCTCGTTAGACGGCATTACACCGTCGCCAATCATAAACGTAATTGAACGGACATGGTCGGTTGTAACACGCAAGGAAACGTCCTTCTTTGCGTCGATTTTATATTCGACGCCGGCGATATCACTGATATGCTTCATGATATTTTTAACCGTATCAACCTCAAAGAGGTTGTCAACCCCCTGCATTACGCAAGCAAGACGTTCAAGTCCCATACCGGTGTCGATGTTTTTTTGTTTAAGCTCGGTATAATTACCGTTGCCGTCGTTGTCAAATTGGGAAAATACGTTGTTCCAAATTTCCATAAAACGGTCGCAATCGCAGCCCGGCTTGCAATCAGGCGAGCCGCAGCCGTATTTTTCGCCGCGGTCAAAGTAAATTTCGGAGCAGGGGCCGCAGGGACCTGAGCCGTGTTCCCAGAAATTGTCCTCCTTGCCGAGT
>JBGVDX010000154.1:0-2140 GCA_045119575.1 Acutalibacteraceae bacterium | reverse complement strand
TCGTAATTTGCCTTGTTTGGGACAGCACTTAATCTGCTGTCCCATTCTGTTTTTATTCAAAGGTAAGTTGTTCTCCCTTTTCCTCGGTTGAAAGCAGCTGTCCTGCAACGGGAAGACTTCTTGAGCGGTAACGGTGAGGTTTCGCTAACATTCCATCAACATACGGTACAACGCTTACAACACGCTGCGAGCGTTTTTGGGTCATTACAGCAACGCCCATTGTGTCTTTTGTCGTTTTTGAAGAAATAACTCCCGTATGAACCAAAAGCATGCGTCCGTTCGAAGATTTAAGAAGCACTTCCGTATCTTCGGGTAAATAAAGCGCCGCAGCCAGCGGAAATTTGTTGCAATAAGCCTTTATCAGCTTTTTGCGGTTGGTTTTTGTTTCGTAGGCCGACATATCGACCTTCGCAACCTTACCGTTTTCGAAAGTAAACAACATATAACCGTTATAATTGTTATAAACGGTCATGTAAACAGGCACTTCTTCGGGATCCATTTCAAGCTTTCCCGCTACATAATCGCCGAGCACACTTGCCTTTGAATCATCAAAGTCAGATACACGCGATTTATAAACCTGATGTTGATTTGTAAAGAAAAGCAAATTGGCAACATTTGAGGTTTCAACCGTTTGAACGATTTCGTCGCCTTCTTTTAACTTATGCTCGCCGCTCATGCGAAGTGAAGCCGGCGTGATTTTCTTGAAATATCCGTCCTTTGTAAAGAAAAGCGTAACGGGATAATCGGCGGGTGCGTCAAGCTTAACATCGGCCAATTCGGTTTCGTCAGGTACAAAAATTTCGGTTTTTCTTTCCTGACCGTGCTTTTTGATAACAGCTTCAAGTTCAGAAATAATAATCTTCCTTATTTTTGACTTGCTGGCAAGGATATCCTCAAGCTCTTTAACCTTTTTTTCAAGCTCATCGATTTCGTCAAGACGCTTCAAAATATATTCGCGGTTAAGATGGCGCAACTTAATTTCGGCTACATACTCAGCCTGAACTTCGTCAATGCCGAAACCAATCATAAGGTTAGGGACAACCTCAGCCTCTTCATCGGTTTCACGAACAATTTTTATCGCTTTGTCAATGTCAAGCAAAATTTTGCCGAGACCGTGAAGTAAATGGAGCTTTTTCCTTGCTTTATCAAGGTCAAAATAAACTCTGCGACGTACACATTCAATACGGAACGCAGACCATTCTTCAAGCACTTCTCTTATTCCCATTACACGGGGAGAACCGGCAATAAGAATATTCATATTAACCGAGAAAGTGTCTTCAAGCGTTGTGCTTTTAAACAGCTTTTGCATAAGTTTATCGGGGTCAACGCCGTTTTTAATATCAATTGTGATTTTAAGTCCGTCAAGGCCCGTTTCATCACGAATGTCATTAATCTCGGTAATTTTCTTTGCTTTAGCAAGGTCAACTATCTTTTCAATTATTTGCTCCGACGTTGTTGTAGGCGGAATTTGAGTAATATCAATACAACGAGCCGATTTATCGTACTCATAAACCGAGCGAACCTTAAATCCGCCACGACCCGTTTCATAAATTTTCTCTAACTCTTCCCTATTATAAATCAGCTTGCCTCCGCCGGGAAAATCGGGCGCAATAAGAGTATCCGAAATAACGCAATTTTCGTCCCGCAAATAGGCTATTTCGGTTTCGCAAACCTCGGTAAGGTTAAAGGGACAAATATTACTTGCCATACCGACGGCAATACCCGTATTAGCGTTGACTAAAACGGTCGGAAAGGTTACGGGAAAAAGCGTAGGCTCTTTCATCGTTGCGTCGTAGTTATCAACAAAATCGACCGTATCCTTATCAATATCTCGGAAAAGCTCGCCCGCAATCGGCGCAAGCTTAGCCTCGGTATATCGCGAGGCGGCACACATCATGTCTCTTGAATAAGCTTTACCGAAGTTACCCTTAGAATCTACAAACGGATGAAGCAACGCCTCGTTACCCATGGAAAGACGCACCATAGTATCGTAAATTGCGGAGTCACCGTGAGGGTTAAGCTGCATTGTGCGGCCGACGATATTTGCGCTTTTTATGCGGTTGCCGGTTAGCAGTCCCATTTGGTGCATTGTATAAAGCAATTTGCGGTGTGAGGGCTTAAATCCGTCAATTTCCGGTAT
>JBGVDX010000153.1:0-1712 GCA_045119575.1 Acutalibacteraceae bacterium | reverse complement strand
CCGTAATTTTAGTTGCGGGGGTTTTGTTGGTGTCGATAACCGTTTCGGTTCCTTCTTTGTCGGTAACGGTAATATTTCCCGTTTCATTATCGATTTCGACCTTATCGCCCTCGTTTGTATCGGCGATAACCGTACCGTTTTCGTCCTTAATTACAATATGCTCCTCATTATCGGAATTACAGGCGCAAAAAACAGTAAGTACAGCACATAAAGCCAAAATTAAAGCGATTGTTCTTTTCATAAATAGCCTCCGAAATATGTATTTTCAGTTTTAATAAATCAAGTATGGTCTCAAAATGTATTCTTGGAAATACATAATAAGACCTCCTTTTTCATCTTAATTACAATAACACAGTTCAAATACTAAATCAAGATACTCTTTTATTCTATTTTTCGCCAGTATCAATCTTTGCTTTTTTTATTAGGTAAGCGGCAGTAAATTTCGGTATTTTCATAAATTATCTGCGCCAGCCAATCGTTGATACAAGTACCGTCAATTCGCCATTGCCAGTTGTTGCCGATGGTCGACGGCTCGTTCATACGGGCTTCGGAATCAAGCCCCATGAAATCCTGCATCATCATTATTGCGGTATCGGCAGGGCTCGCCCACGCGACCTTCATCATGCCCCAGTTAAAGCCTTCGGCGTCGTTTATACGCATATATTTTTTTGCATATTCTACGTCGCTTTTTGACGCCGTTTTAGTCCAACCGATAATAGTATCGTTATCGTGCGTTCCCGTATAAACTACGCAGTTTTTGCCGTACAAATGCGGTAAATAGTCGCTCTCCTCCCTGGAGTCAAAGGCAAACTGCAACACCTTCATTCCGGGATAGCCGGAATCTTTAAGCAGCTTTCTTACTTCCTCGGTCAAAAAGCCCAAATCCTCCGCTATAATCGGCAAGTCGCCGTAAACCTCTTTCACGCGGTTAAACAGCTTCATGCCCGGACCTTTGCGCCAATGTCCGTTTTTCGCCGTTTTGTCCTTTGCGGGGATGCAGTAATATGACTCAAAGCCGCGGAAATGGTCAATACGTAAGGTATCGTAAATCTTGAACGCAGAATGAATACGTCGGCACCACCAATTATAATTATCCTTTTCCATGTAGTCCCAATCGTAAAGCGGGTTTCCCCAAAGCTGTCCATCCGCAGAAAAGCCGTCAGGCGGGCAACCGGCGACCTCCACCGGCTTACCCTCCTTATCAAGCATAAACTGTCGGGGCAACGCCCATACATCGGCGCTGTCTCCCGACACATAAATCGGCATATCGCCGATTATCTTTATGCCAAGCGAGTTTACATAATCCTTTAACGCTTTCCACTGGGTAAAGCAGAAATATTGTTGCATTTTATAAAATCCGATATCGTCGGCGAATTTTCCTCTTGCCGATTTTATGGCCGCCTTTTCGCGCATGCGAAGCGGATTTTCCCATTTTGTCCACATTTCGCCGCCGTGGGAGTCCTTTAACGACATGAAAAGGGCGAAATCGTCAAGCCAATATTCGTTTTCCTTGCAAAACGCCGCATAATCGGCGGGTAACGCCTTTTTAAATCGGTCATACGCTTTACGCAAAACGATAAATCGGTTTTGGTAAAGTAATGCATAATCAACCTTTGAAAAATCGTTACCCCAGTTAAGGCCTTCAAACTCTTCCCTTTCGAGCAAGCCGCCCTCGCAAAGCATATCGAGGTCGATAAAATACGGGTTAAGCG
>JBGVDX010000152.1:0-1760 GCA_045119575.1 Acutalibacteraceae bacterium | reverse complement strand
AAGCTTACATATTCTGAAGCAGATGTGATATTAAACATATCCTTTGTGAATACACCATCGTAATCGGTGTAAACGGCTGAATAGTTAGTGTCAGCAGTTTCGGTAGCAACAGGATAGGTTTTTTCTGCCGTTTTTTCGAGGCTTACGCCCGATTCATCAACAAGCCAATCATAGAAGCCTTCGATCATCTGATAGTTACCACCTGCGTTGGGATGCAATCTATCGGCAAACCAATCGTAATGATCCTTTGTAAGGGTATAGTAATCGTAGTAAGGAACGCCGTAGTTGGTAGCAAGTTCCTTTACCCATTCGCCGATTTTACAAATAGTTTCGTCGGTCCAGCAGTCAACCGGATTCGATTCAGTTGCCCAAGAGTAGTTCCAAGGCGGTACACACAAGATAATCTGGCCGCCGGTGTCCTTTACGCCGTCAATAATGGCGCCATATTCCTTAAGGAATCTCTGATGCCAATTTTCAAGGTCAGCACCGGTAAACATAACGTTATCAGAATAATTTTTGATATACTTAGAATCGTTAGTACCAAGCATGAGGATATAAAGGTCAGCATTTGTGTGCTTTGCGATTGCGTTCTGGCTTTCAAGACGGTACGGGAAGCCGTATCCTGCGCCTTCAAAGGCCGCAGCAGCACTTACGCCTGCGTTATAGCAGTCGTATGTATATCCAAGCTTATCGTTAAGGAAGCGGCTAAGTGTATCGTCGTGAGATACAGACGCACCATGAGTAATGGAGTCGCCGATAAAGGTAATTCTATAGGGGTCTGTCTTTCCTGTCAAATCGGCATCAACCGAACGCATAAATACAGCAGAATCCATGTTCTTAAGAGCAATTTTCTGCTCGGGAACGTTCGGATTAACCTGCATATATGTACCTGTACGAATAGGATTGTAGTCGAAAATTTTACCTTCAACTACGCCGACCTCATCCGATTCCACCGAATAAGGGTTTGAATCAACGAAGGTAGCATATCTACCGAAAGGAAGTCTCTTTCCATCAACCGAAACAATGATTTCGGTGCATCCTTCCCTATCAATAAACTCGATAGTATATCTATGCCACTTCATAAAGTCGATAATCTGGTTGTCATTATCGAACTTATTGTTGTTATAGGCTGCAATCTTACCAGTAGAAAGCTTATTCAAATACATGAAATTGTTACCAACGCCGTAGCCCAATACGTAACCGTCGGTACCACTTTTGTCGGTTCTTAATACGATATTGAAGGAACCTGCGAACTTAGCATCAAATGAAATTGAAGAGTTTTCAAAGGTTGAACCGAGGTCGTATTTTACGTCATCAATAAAACGGATACCGCCGTCCGACATGATATTAGCGATAGTATAGTCGCCATAAGGGTTATCGTCGGAAGGATCATCGGGATGGTTGTAGTTTTCCGGATTGAAGAATTCAACCGGCATATTGCCGCTGTCTCTTACTATTTCGGTTGCGGAAGCAGTTATACCGAAAAGACAAGACATCATCGACATAATCATAAGTACGGAAAGAATTCCGGAGCAAAGTCTAATTGAAATCTTTTTCATTTTAATAGCCTCCTTTTCCAAAATCAGTTAGCGGCAACGGTAGTCGTTGCGTTGTAAATGCTTGTGTAAATCGTGGCAATAGCGCCGTCAGCATCAACATAGGTCACGTAGCCAACCAAATAGAAGGTTGCGCCGCCGTCCTTTGAGCCGAGGTTAACACGGAGCTGGCCTCTCGATGTATTATACTTAGAAATTGTGCGA
>JBGVDX010000151.1:0-1060 GCA_045119575.1 Acutalibacteraceae bacterium | reverse complement strand
TTTTCAGCACATACGAGCCGACAAAGGTTTCCGTTAAACAAAAAATCGGCGAAACGGGGTTAAAAGCAGTATTTAAAATGGCCGATGCTTTGCCCAAAAGCGGCAGACGTGTGCTTTTCACAAGTCAGTCGAGGAAAGAGCTTTCGGGCAACGAAAAGTTCGTTTTCGACGAGATTTTAAGGCGTGACGGGCTTAGGGACAGGCTTAAAATAAAGTTTTCATTATCCGATAAAGGCGGCGCAAAATTCTTGCTTCGCACGGCGTGGTTGCTCGGCAGAAGCGACACCGTTATTTTAGACGATTATCACCCGATTGTTTATCTTTTTAAGTACAAAAAGGGCGTTAAAATTGCTCAGCTTTGGCACGCTTGCGGCGCCTTTAAAACCTTCGGTTATAGCCGACTCGGCAAGGAAGGCGCTCCCCGCTTTGACGGTAGAGCTCACAGGTGCTATACTCACGCGTTTGTAAGCGGCGACGAGGTTAGGAAATATTATGCCGAGGCGTATGGCAAACCAATGGAGCGAGTTTACGCGACCGGTGTCCCCCGTTGCGACAACCTTAAAAACGACCAAATAAAACGGGACAAATTTACCGTATTATTTGCGCCGACGTTTAGAGGCAACGGCGTAAAAAGCGCACATTATCCATATGACAAGCTCGATTTTGATAAGCTTTACGAGGTTTGCAAAAACAATAACACGAAGGTTATTTTTAAGATGCACCCGTTCGTTAAAGAAAAACCTCCTATCGCGGAAAATCAGTCAGATGTTTTTGAGGACATGTCCGACAGCCGCGAAATTAACGAGCTGCTCCCCCACTGTGATTTGGTTATTACCGATTATTCATCGGTTGTGTATGAAGCGGCGTTGCTTGATAAATCAATGTTATTTTACACGTTCGACATTGACGATTATATAAGTTCAAGGGATTTTTACGAGCCGTTTGAAACATTCGCTCCGGGTAAAATTGTGACCGAATTCGACCGGCTTATATCAGCGCTTGAAAACAAGGATTTTGAAAGCGAAAAGGTTGAAAAATTCCGCGAAAAGAACTTCATAAG
>JBGVDX010000150.1:0-6397 GCA_045119575.1 Acutalibacteraceae bacterium | reverse complement strand
TCCCTCCTTCACATAAAATGATATCATTGGTACTCGGATTATTTCAAATCCGTTGGCCAGTCAGAGGCGTAATATATATTAACGCCGCTGCCTGAACACATTAAGCAGCAGATTTAAATCTACTTAAATTACTTCGCTGCCTTCTTAGGACGCTTTGCACCGTACTTTGAACGGGACTGCATTCTGTTGGCAACACCCTGAGCGTCAAGTGTACCGCGGATAATGTGGTAACGGACACCAGGCAGGTCTTTTACACGTCCGCCGCGAATAAGAACGACGGCATGCTCCTGTAAGTTGTGGCCGACGCCGGGAATGTAAGAAGTTACTTCGATACCGTTAGAAAGGCGTACACGAGCAATCTTACGGAGAGCGGAGTTCGGCTTCTTCGGTGTTGTTGTGGACACCTTGGTGCAAACGCCACGCTTCTGCGGTGAGTTTTGGTCGTTAAGTGTGCGCTTCTTGGTATTGAGGCTTTTCAAAAGAGCAGGCGCAGTAGGCTTGCGCTCCTGAGTTTCTCTACCCTTGCGTACGAGCTGGTTAAAGGTTGGCATAGGTTTCCTCCTCTCAAAATTATTCAATATATGACGCGGGTTTTACGCCCGTTTGTCATGCAAAATAAAGCATTTGTGCATACTATCAGCACAATACTCCATACAAACATAAATAATATCACCAAGTACACTATTTTGTCAAGTAAAAAACCAAAAAAACCTTGTAAAATTTATGCTTGACGCATTATTTTTCGTTTTTTGTTCATGTGGCTATGAATCAAAAGCCGCCCTGCACCGATTTTCGGCGATAAATGGCGTTAAATTTGTTCAATTTAGTTTAAATTAAACTTTACGTTTTTTCTGCGCACGCAGAGGGCCGTTGCTGAAGCAAAAAGCTCAACGGTATCGACGTAAGTACATAAAAAAGCGCTGTTTCAAAGCGAAACAGCACTTTTAATTTAGGGTTTATTCAGCCGAAACGATTTCTTCGGATACGGGTTCTAATACATAGTCTTCCTCAGGAAGAATATCATAGTTTTCCGAATCGGCAGCTCCGTTCATTTTCATGCCGGTACCGGCGGGAACGAGTTTACCGATGATAACGTTTTCTTTAAGTCCAAAGAGGTTATCAACCTTACCTCTGATTGCGGCGTCGGTCAGGACACGGGTGGTCTCCTGGAAAGATGCGGCGGAGAGGAAGGAATCGGTAGCAAGAGAAGCCTTTGTGATACCAAGCAAGGTAGGTCTTGCGGTCGGAACCTGAAGTCCTTGTTCACCGGCTGCGATACGTTCCTTAATGGCTCTCTTTTCAGCAAAGAAGTCGCCACGATCAACCTGAGTATTGTTGATGAACGAGGTAGAACCTGCGTCCTCGACAAGGAGTTTCTTCATCATCTGGCGAACGATAACCTCGATATGCTTGTCGTTGATATCAACACCCTGTGAACGGTAGGTACGCTGTACCTCTTCGATAATATAGGTGCGTACGGCAAGCTCGCCGGCCTTGTTTCCGTTTTGGAGGAAGGATTCAAGGATATCCTGCGGTGCATATACACCTTCGGTAAGCGGGTCGCCCGCCTTAACCTTTACGCCGTCCTCTACCTTAATTGTATAGTCGTACGGAATTACATATTTACGTTCGTCGGAAGCGTCCTCGGCGATAACGTAAATTTCTTTGTTACGTTTGCCGTCACGGATACTTACTGTACCGTCGATACCGCTGATAAATGCGGCTCTCTTCGGTCTGCGTGCTTCAAAGAGCTCTTCAACTCTCGGAAGACCCTGAGTGATATCCTCTGCGTTTGCGATACCGCCGGTGTGGAAGGTACGCATGGTAAGCTGGGTACCCGGTTCACCGATAGACTGTGCGGCGATGATACCGACAGCTTCACCGACAGTAACCGTTTTTCCGTTAGCAAGGTTGGCACCGTAGCACTTCTTACAAACGCCGTGATTAGCTTGACAGCCGAGGATAGAACGGATTTCTACACAAGGATAGATTGTATCCTGGTTCTTTCTTTCGGTTTCGTAAACCTTAACTGCGTCATCTTCGGAAAGCATTTCGCCGGCAGCCATTACCACTTCACCTGTGCTGTTATCTATACAGTCGTTAAGGAGGAAACGGCCGGTAAGTCTTTCAGAAAGGGGCTCAATCGGTTTACCGAGACGGGCAAGAAGCTCTTCTCTCTCGTCAAGGGAAAGAGTTTTGCCGTCAAGACGCGCTTTTTCCATTTCGCTGCGTTCGGCGTTTTTGTAAACCTCAATCGGGCGGTCGTAAATTGCATAAACGGTTAAGCCGTCGTCGGTCTCACAGTCGTCCTCGCGGATAATTACGTCCTGAGATACGTCAACGAGTCGACGGGTAAGGTAACCGGAGTCGGCGGTACGGAGAGCCGTATCCGCCAAGCCCTTACGAGCACCACGGGAAGAAATGAAGTATTCAAGAATGTTAAGGCCTTCACGGTAGTTAGCACGAATCGGTACCTCGATGATTTCACCGGAGGTGTTGGCGATAAGTCCACGCATACCTGCAAGCTGACGAATCTGGTTCATGGAACCACGGGCGCCTGAGTCAGCCATCATGAAGATGGGGTTGTATTCGTCAAGGTTATCCTTAAGAGCGTCGGCAACCTTTTCGGTTGTTCTGTTCCAAGATTCGATAACAAGACGCTTTTTGTCAGCCTCGCTGGCAAGACCGCGGTTGAATTTCTTGGTAATTTCTTCGATTTCCTTTTCACTTTCGGCAATATATTCAGCCTTTTTGGGCGGGATAATTGCGTCGGATACGGAAACGGTGATAGCACCCTTTGTAGAGTACTTGTAACCGGTGGATTTAATATTATCAAGAACTATTGCGGTTTCGGATGTGCCGTGTTTCTTGATACAAGCGTCGATAATCTTGCCGAGGGTCTTTTTACCAACCTTATTCTGCTTGATATCGTCTTCGCTTTCAATTATTACCTTGTCCTCGTTCTTGCGGGTAAAGCAAATTTCAAGGTCAAGCTCGTGTCCTTCGGTACGCTTAGCAAAGCCAAGGTCCTGCGGGATAGAGCGGTTAAAGATAAAGAAGCCAACGGTTGCGTCAATCATACGTGTGATGGTTTCGCCGTTCCATTCACCTGTTCTGCGAACACGGATAGGTGAATGAAGTCCGATTGCGCCGCTTTCGTAAGCCATAACGGCTTCGTCTTCGCTGCGGAAAATCTTGCCTGCGCCCGGCTCATCAAACTTAGTAAGTGTAAGGTAGTATGAACCGAGGACCATATCCTGAGTAGGAACGGCAACCGGCTTACCGTCGGACGGTTTAAGAAGGTTGTTTGCGGCAAGCATGAGGAAACGAGCCTCAGCCTGAGCCTCCGCAGAAAGCGGTACGTGAACAGCCATCTGGTCTCCGTCGAAGTCGGCGTTGTATGCGGTACAAACGAGCGGGTGAAGCTTAATGGCTCTACCTTCTACGAGTACCGGCTCAAACGCCTGAATACCAAGACGGTGAAGCGTAGGAGCACGGTTAAGGAGAACGGGATGTTCCTTAATAACCGTACCGAGAGCGTCCCAAACCTCGGGACGAACACGGTCTACCATCTTGCGGGCGGTTTTAATATTGGAAGCGCCGCCGGTTTCGACAAGGCGTTTCATAACAAAGGGCTTAAACAGCTCAAGAGCCATTTCCTTAGGAAGACCGCACTGGTACATCTAAAGTTCAGGGCCAACTACGATAACCGAACGGCCGGAGTAGTCAACACGTTTACCGAGAAGGTTTTGACGGAAACGTCCCTGCTTACCCTTAAGCATGTCGGAAAGCGATTTTAAGGCGCGGTTGCTCGGTCCTGTAACCGGTCTGCCGCGGCGGCCGTTGTCGATAAGGGCGTCAACGGCTTCCTGGAGCATTCTTTTCTCGTTGCGAACGATGATATCGGGGGCGCCGAGTTCAAGAAGTCTCTTAAGACGGTTGTTGCGGTTGATTACTCGACGGTAGAGGTCGTTTAAGTCGCTGGTTGCGAAACGGCCGCCGTCAAGCTGTACCATCGGGCGTAAATCGGGCGGAATTACCGGAATTACGTCCAAAATCATCCATTCGGGGCGGTTGCCCGACTGGCGGAAGGCTTCTACGATTTCAAGACGCTTGAAAATCTTTGCGCGCTTAGCTCCCGTGGCGGTTTCAGCCTCAGCTTTAAGCTCTTTCGAAAGCTGGTCAAGGTCGATTTCTTCAAGAAGGGTCTTAATCGCTTCGGCACCCATGCCGGCCTTGAAGTCTTCGTCGTATTTTTCGCGCATATCGCGGTACTGAGTTTCGTTAAGGAGCTGTTTTTTCTCAAGAGGCGTGTCGCCGGGGTCGGTTACGATATATGATGAGAAATAAAGCACCTGTTCAAGTACACGGGGTGCCACGTCAAGAACGAGACCCATTCTTGACGGGATAGTTTTGTAATACCAAATGTGTGAAACAGGAGAAGCAAGCTCGATTGTACCCATACGTTCACGACGCACTTTTGCACGGGTAACCTCTACTCCGCAGCGTTCACAAACCTTGCCCTTGTAACGGATACGCTTGTATTTTCCGCAGTGACATTCCCAGTCCTTGGTCGGTCCGAAAATCTTTTCGCAGAAAAGACCGTCACGTTCCGGTTTAAGGGTACGGTAGTTGATGGTTTCGGGTTTAGTTACTTCGCCGGATGACCATGTTCTAATCTGGTCGGGAGAAGCAAGACCTATTTTTATTGATTCAAATTCCATATCTGCCATGTCTTATAACCTCCCCTTATTCCATATCTTCGTCGTCAAAGATATCTTCGTCGTCTGTTTCGTCAGCGATGGGCTCGCCGTTTTCGTCCTCAAATCCAAAACCGTCAAGTTCATCGTTTAAGGTGTCTTCGGCAAAGGCTTCAGCGGCGTCAACTGCGCTTATTCCCATATCTGCTTCGTCGTCTTCAAATGTCTGCTTAAGGTCGATTTCCTCGTTGTACTTATCAAGTACGCGGATATCAAGACCGAGAGACTGAAGTTCCTTAATAAGAACCTTGAAGGATTCGGGTACGCCCGGCTTCGGAATATTCTGACCCTTGACGATTGCTTCGTATGCCTTTACACGGCCAACGATATCGTCCGACTTAACGGTAAGGATTTCCTGAAGTGTGTATGCGGCGCCGTATGCTTCAAGTGCCCAAACTTCCATTTCTCCGAAACGCTGGCCGCCGAACTGGGCTTTACCGCCGAGAGGCTGCTGGGTTACGAGAGAGTACGGGCCGGTTGAACGGGCGTGAATCTTATCATCAACAAGGTGATGCAGCTTGAGGTAGTACATGTAGCCTACGGTAACGGGGTTATCGAACATTTCGCCGGTACGTCCGTCGTAAAGCCATGTTTTACCGTCAACAACCTTGAGGATTTTCTTTTCGGCGAGCTCGGTAAGCTTTTCGATATTGTTTCTATCCTCTTTATCAAGAGTAAATACCTGTTTCTTGCCGTTTTCGTCGATTTCTTCGGTTACGAGAATCTTACCGTCAAGGTTTTCGCCCAATTTACGGTCAATCTCGTTGAATTTAACGTCACGGTATACGCCGGCGTCGATAAATGCGTCGAAAATGTCGCTTTCATGTGCGCCGTCAAATACCGGTGTGCAAACCTTCCAGCCGAGAGCCTTTGCGGCGCGGCCGAGGTGTACCTCAAGCACCTGTCCGATGTTCATACGGGAAGGTACGCCGAGGGGGTTAAGAACGATATCAAGCGGACGGCCGTCGGGCAAGAACGGCATATCCTCAACAGGGAGAATACGGGAAACAACGCCCTTGTTTCCGTGACGTCCTGCCATTTTATCGCCGACGCTGATTTTACGTTTTTGAGCAATATAGCAGCGAACAACCATGCTTACGCCGGGGTTGAGCTCGCTTGAATTTTCGCGGGTAAATACGTCAACGTCAACGATTGTACCGTATTCGCCGTGGGGTACACGGAGGGAGGTATCTCTAACCTCGCGTGCTTTTTCGCCAAAAATTGCGCGGAGCAAGCGTTCCTCAGCGGTGAGCTCGGTTTCGCCCTTAGGTGTTACCTTACCGACAAGGATATCTCCGGCACGAACCTCAGCACCGATACGGATAATTCCGCGTTCGTCAAGGTCCTTAAGAGCGTCCTCGCCGACATTCGGGATGTCACGGGTAATCTCTTCCGGTCCAAGCTTTGTGTCACGGGCTTCGATTTCGTATTTTTCGATATGAATAGATGTATAAACATCGTTACGGATAAGCTGTTCATTAAGGAGAACGGCGTCCTCGTAGTTGTAGCCTTCCCATGTCATAAAGCCGATGAGCATATTTTTACCCAAAGCGATCTCGCCGTTCTGTGTTGCAGGGCCGTCAGCAATGATCTCTCCTGCTTCGATATGCTCGCCTTCTTTAACGATAGGCTTCTGA
>JBGVDX010000149.1:0-1390 GCA_045119575.1 Acutalibacteraceae bacterium | reverse complement strand
GGTTCATGGTCTGGCCGCCGCTTACTAAGGTGTCAACGCCGAGGTCGGTGAACAACTGCTCAAGGCCGTCGCCTACACAAACGCTAACGAAACCGTATTTCTTCTCCGGCTTAACGGGAGTATATCCCTCGCCGTCGGGCGTAGCAATTGCGTCGGGCTCGTTTTCCTTTGCGTCGTGCTTCATGCGTTCGTTTTGGTCACGCATGTTTTCAATCTTAAGGTTAACAAGCGGTCCGTAGGTAAGCGCAAACTCAAGCGCGTTGCCGGGGTGGTTTGTGTGAACATGAACCTTAATGATATCGTCGTCATCAACCACAACGCAGGAATCGCCGATAGACTCAAGATATTTTCTAAGCTCAAGGGGGTTGGCCTTGATGGTCTTATCTCTGTTAATAATAAACTCTGTGCAATAGGTAAATGTAATTTCCTCGTCCGAAACGGCAGCGGCAGAACGTGTCTTTTCAGGCGCAGATACGGTCGGAGCGGTGTTAGCTTCAATCATTTTTCCGTCGCGGAAAACCGAAAGCATACCTTCAAATATTGTAACAAGACCTTGACCGCCCGCGTCAACTACGCCGGCCTTTTTAAGCACGGGAAGCATTTCCGGTGTTTCGGCAAGGGCTTCCTTTGCGCCGTTAAGCGCCGCTTCGAAGGTGACAAGAAAATCGTCGTTCTTTGCCATGGCGGCTTTCTCCGATGCAATTCTTGCAACGGTAAGAATGGTACCCTCTGTCGGTTTCATAACCGCTTTATATGCGGCGGAAACGCCTTTAGCAAGCGCATCGGCAAAATCTTCACCGGTAACCTCTTCTTTGCCCTTTAATCCCTTTGAAATTCCTCTGAAAAGGAGGGAAAGGATAACGCCGGAGTTTCCTCTTGCTCCTCTGAGGAAAGCGGAGGCGGCGGTGTTGGCAACTACGGTTGCCGTTGGGTCAACGAGCCTTGAAAGCTCGCGAACGGAGCTTGAAATGGTCATCGACATGTTTGTTCCCGTGTCACCGTCGGGTACAGGGAATACGTTTAATTGGTCAATTTTCTCACGGTTATTGGTAATATTGTTTGCGCCTGAAATAAAGGCGTCACGAAGTACTTTTCCGTTAATCACTTTTATGAACACTCCCGAAAAATAAATACTGTTGAAATCATTTATACGCTTTGGTAAAATTACTCGGTTTTAATACCGTCGATGTGAACGGTAACTTTTTTAACCTTAATACCGGTTGCTTCTTCAACGGTGTATTTAACGTTATGAACTATGCTGTCTGCGATAGCGTTGATGTTAACGCCGTAGCAAACAACTATGTGTAAATCGACGGTGATGGTGTCGATATCACCCTTAACCGTAATGCCTTTATCGGGCATTTTGCGGAATATGCCTACCACCTTTTGC
>JBGVDX010000148.1:0-2703 GCA_045119575.1 Acutalibacteraceae bacterium | reverse complement strand
GCAAGGTGATAACCGACGGGTTTAGAGCATGTATTCCCTCTAAAATTACGATTTCGCCCGCTTTACGGGTAAGAGTTTTGCCGGAAAATACGCGCGAGTGGGTTGCAAATTCAAATTTAGGCAAATTAACCGTTTTGCAAGCGGCAATGTCGGCAAGTTGGGCGCTCAAAAGCTCGGAATCAACCCTGTCGGGAGATTCGAGGTCGAACTTTTCCTCCTCGGCAAGTTTTATTTCCTCCTCGGTCAAGGTGCAAAAATAGTTATCCATTGACAAAGTGTGGGTTTCTATACCCCATTCGTCAAGCATTTTTTCAAGAGTCATAGCCGTGGTGGTTTTTCCGCTGCCTGACGGGCCGGAGATAAGGACAATCGGGCGTGTTTCAACGTTATTATGAATGTCCTCGGCTATTTCGCGAATACGGCCGTAATAAGCGGCGTCACACTCGTCAATAAACGCAGGCGCGTTGCTTTTAATACGGTTATTAATCTCGTTAAGCTTTATTTGCATTAAAATCACCTCTTATTATCTGTCCCATTTGTCGCAAAGCGCATTGATGGCGTCGGTAAATTTGGCAACATCCTTATTGGATATGCCGCGGTTTTTTTCGATAACCGACATAAGGCGGCGACCGGCGGCAAGCAGCCGATTAAAGAGCATTGTAACGCGGTCGTTGGCGGGTTTATACGCCTTTTGGATACGGGTTTTATTTCCGAAATCAATACAAACGTTGTTTGAAATATCGTAAACGGCGCCGTTATAAGGAGCGACCGCCTCGCAGCCGATTTCTTCCCTTATGCTTGCGGCAAATTCGTCGCAGACCTCGTCAGAACCGTGGTTTACATAAACCGTTTTCGGTGTAGCCGATTTAAGCCAATCAAGAAGCATATTTTTATCGGCATGGCCGCTGATACCCTCGATTTGCTTAATATTAGCCCTTACCTGAATTTCCTCGCCGAACAGTTTAACCGAAGTTGTGCCCTCGATAAGCTTTCTGCCGAGAGTATGCTCCGATTGGTATCCGACGAAAAGGACGGTGCTGTCCTGGCGCCAAAGGTTGTGCTTTAAGTGGTGGCGTATTCTGCCCGCTTCGCACATTCCCGACGCGGACAAAATAAGTTTCGGGGTTTCGTCAAAGTTAATGAGTTTTGAATCGTCGCTTGTAACCGAAAGGTTAAGCCCCTTAAATCTAATCGGGTTTATGCCGTCCTTTAAAAGTTCAAGGGTTTCGTTGTCATAGAATTTTACCATGCCTTCGTCGGAGTAAATAGAGGTTGCTTCGGCGGCAAGCGGGCTATCGACATATACGGGAAAATCGGGGTGACCTTTTACACGGTTTTCCTCTTTTATTTGGCGGATTATATAAAGAAGCTCTTGGGTTCTGCCGATTGCAAAAGACGGAATTACAACGTTTCCGCCCTTATCAAAGGTGGACTGGAGCACCTCGGCAAGCTGGGATACGTAATCGGGATGTTCGCCGTGCAAACGGTTGCCGTAGGTTGACTCAATAACAACATAGTCAGCGTGGGGCGGCCTTTGCGGGTCGCGAATTAGGGGACGGTTAACGTTGCCGAGGTCGCCGGAAAACAGCACCGTTTCGGTTTTTCCGTTTTCCGTTACGCTGATAAGAATGGACGACGAGCCAAGCAAATGTCCCGCGTCGATAAAGGTTGCGGTCACACCGTCGCAAACATCAATTACGTCGCCGTAGTCGCAGGGGCGGAACAGCTTAATTGTATTTTGAACGTCCTCGGTGGTATAAAGCGGCTCGTACATATCGTCTCCGGCACGCTTAGCTTTGCGGTTGCGCCACTGAGCCTCGAACTCTTGGATATGCGCCGAGTCCATAAGCATTATATTGCACAGCTTTGCGCTCGCCTTTGTAAGATAGATTTCCCCGCGGAAGCCGGTTTTGTTAAGCAGCGGAATTTTACCCGAATGGTCAATATGGGAATGGGTAAGAAAAAGGGCGTCTATATCACCCGCGGCACAGGGTAATTCGCAGTTTTCATAGATATCCTTGCCCTGCTCCATGCCGCAGTCGATAAGAATTTTTTGACCGCAGGCTTCAAGCAAGGTGCATGAGCCGGTTACTTCGTGAGCGGCGCCCAAAAAACTAAGTTTCATAACAAAATCAGCTCCTTAAGTTTTATTTTATAAGGCAAATTGGCTGTTATATAACTCGGCGTAAAAGCCGCCTTTTTGCAGCAGTTCATCGTGGTTCCCCTGCTCAATTATATTGCCGTTTTTCATGACTAAAATAACGTCGGCTTCCCGGATTGTAGAAAGGCGGTGGGCCACAATAAAGCTTGTTCTGCCGTTCATCATTTTGGCAAAGGCTTTTTGAATACGTTGCTCGGTGCGGGTGTCGATTGATGAGGTTGCCTCGTCAAGAATAAGCATAGGCGGCAGGCAAAGCATAACCCTTGCTATGCACAAAAGCTGTTTTTGACCTTGAGACAGATTTCCGCCATCCTCGCCGATAACGGTATCGTAGCCGTTTGGCAAACGCTTAATAAAGCTATGCGCATGGGCGGCTTTGGCGGCGGCAATAACCTCGTCAAGGCTTGCGTCGGGGTTGCCGAAGGCAATATTGTCCCGCACCGTGCCCTCGTCGAGCCACGTTTCCTGAAGCACCATGCCGAAATTTTGGCGCAGGCTGTCACGGGTTACATTACGGATATCCTTTCCGTCGACCGAAACCG
>JBGVDX010000147.1:0-3186 GCA_045119575.1 Acutalibacteraceae bacterium | reverse complement strand
TTTTAAAACCGATACAACAAAATTGAATGCCCCAAAAAATCGCCTTAAAACTCAAGGATTACACCGATTTTTAATTAAAATTATAAAAACAGCCGTCCAAAAAAAGGACGGCTGAATTAAACAGGTTATTCTTTTTCGGGGACTTCTTTGTAAAGATTAAATCTAAAAAGTTTTTGCTCGTCTTCGGGATTAGAGCAGCGAATAGTAGCCTCGGCAATAAATGCTCCGCTAATAATATTCGCAAGACCCGCAAATTGGCAAAGCTTGGACTTAAGATTGAGAATATCCCCTTCTTTTGTTTCCAAAAAAACATCTCCGGTACAACTGTCGAGTGTGCGAATAAAATCAGCAACGTCGAGATTGTGCATTGTCATTTTTGAAGTATCCATTAAACTTACCTCCAATAACTTTAAATTAATACACTATTATTATACAACATTTTAGGAAAACGTCAACAAATTTCTGATTTAAGTTTTTCAACAAAGTCGGTTTTTTCCCACGGTAAATCAACATCGGTGCGTCCAACATGACCGTAAGCGGCTACCTGACGGTATATCGGGCGGCGTAAATCGAAGCGATTAATGATAGCAGTCGGGCGCAAGTCAAAAACCTTGCGTACTGCGTTTGAAATATCCTCGTCCGATTTTACCCCTGTACCGAAAGTGTTTACCATTACGGAAACGGGATTTGCTACACCGATTGCATATGCAACCTGAACCTCGCAACGCTTTGCGATACCTGCGGCAACAATATTCTTGGCAACGTGGCGTGCTGCGTAAGACGCCGAGCGGTCAACCTTTGTCGGGTCCTTGCCGCTGAACGCGCCGCCGCCGTGGCAAGCGTAGCCGCCGTATGTATCTACGATAATCTTGCGTCCCGTGAGGCCGGTATCTCCCGCAGGGCCGCCGATTACGAAACGTCCCGTCGGGTTAACGTAAATCACGGTATTTTCGTCAATAAGCTCAGCGGGAATAATCGGTTTTATAACATTTTCGATTATATCCTCGCGAATTTTCTCGGTAGAAACGTTATCAGCATGCTGAGACGAAACCACAACCGTGTCAACTCTTACGGGCTTATCGTCTTCATATTCGACAGTAACCTGAGTTTTGCCGTCGGCTCTTAAATAGCCTAACATACCGGATTTACGAACATATGTAAGGCGTAAAGCGAGTTTATGGGCAAGGTCAATCGGCATAGGCATAAGATTTTCGGTTTCGTCGCATGCATAACCGAACATAAGACCTTGATCCCCTGCTCCCCTATCCTCGTCCTCGGCTGATGATGCCTTTTTCTCAAATGAATTGTCAACACCGAGAGCAATATCGGGCGACTGTTCATGAATACGGACAGACACCTCGCAGGTTTTACCGTCAAAATATTTATCCTTGCTGTCGTAGCCTATGTCGCAAATTACGTCACGGGCAATTTGCTCGTAATCGACCTTAGCCGAGGTCGTTATTTCGCCCATTACGGTAACAAAATCGGTTGTACAAAAAGTTTCGCAAGCAACTCTTGCCTGCTTGTCCTGAGACAAAATTGCGTCAAGCACAGCATCGGAAATTTGGTCGCAGATTTTGTCGGGATGTCCCTCGGTGACCGATTCAGAAGTAAACAATCTTTTCATCTTTATATCTCCCTTTCTTAACATAAAAAAGCCCACAGACTTTATCAAGACCGTGGGCTTTAAGAAAACCTCATCTTTCGGATAAAATCATCCGCAGGAATTAGCACCTTGCTTAAAAGCAGGTTGCCGGACATCACAGGGCCTGTTCCCTCAGTCACTCTTGATAAAGTGTTATTATTCAGTTCAAATGACATTTTAACATAAAAACGAAAAAAGTCAATAGACAAAATTAACTATTATTCGTCGCCGCTGTAGTTGCCGAGCTTACCAAGGCTTTCCGCCTTAAGATAAGCATTAATAAAGCTGTCGATATCTCCGTCCATTACCGCGCCGATGTTGCCGTTTTCGCAACCGGTACGGTGGTCCTTAACAAGCGTATACGGCATGAAAACATAGGAACGGATTTGGGAACCCCAAGTAATTTCCTTTTGAACGCCCTTGATATCTTCTATTTTATCAAGATGTTCACGTTCTTTAATTTCAAGCAGCTTAGATTTAAGCATGGTCATACAGGTATCCTTGTTTTGGAACTGGCTACGCTCGGTTTGGCACGAGACGACAATACCCGTAGGAATATGGGTAAGACGAACGGCAGACGAGGTTTTGTTTACCTTCTGACCGCCTGCGCCCGATGAACGGAAAACGTCCATTTTGACGTCCTCTGGTCGAATATCAATCTTTATATCGTCGTCAATTTCGGGCATAACCTCTAATGAGGCAAAAGAAGTGTGGCGGCGTCCCGAAGCATCAAACGGTGATACACGTACAAGTCGGTGAACTCCCGCTTCGCTCTTTAAGAAACCGTATGCGTTCATTCCCTCAATTTGCAATACGGCACTTTTAAGTCCCGCTTCTTCGCCGTCAAGGAAGTCGATAAGGTGAGCCTTGAAATCATGGCGCTCCGCCCAATGGCAATACATTCTGTAAAGCATTTGTACCCAATCCTGAGCCTCTGTTCCGCCGGCACCTGCGTGGAAGGTCAAAATAGCATTTTTTGAGTCATATTCGCCCGAAAGCAAGGTTGTAAGGCGCAACTGCTCAATATTTGCAATTACACGGTCTACGCCCTCGATTGCCTCATCAAGCAAGGATAAATCCTCTTCTTCGTCGGCAAGCTCGATAAGGGTAAGTGTATCATCAAAATCCGCCTTTAAGGTATCATAAGACGCGATTTTATTCTTTAACTGGGCAATTTTGCGGAGTATCTTTTGGGAGTTTTCTACATCGTCCCAAAAGCCGTTTTCAGCTGACTGGGCTTCAAGTTTTTCCTGTTCCTTGCGGAGCATATCAAGTCCGAGTGCGCCCGCAAGCTCCTTTAATTCAACCTCGTTATCCAAAAGGCGTAATCTTTGTTCCTCATATTGTATCATCGGGAAACCTCCGTTTAGTTTCGTTTTACGGTAAGCGCAACCCAACCGCCGCTTATATTTCGGTCGATTACCTTTAATCCGGCTTTTTCAATTGCTGCAAGTACGTCGTTTTCACGGATATCGACAATACCCGAACAAATAAACACGCCGTCGTCAGCCATATAGTCGGTTACGTTATCGCAAAGCTTG
>JBGVDX010000146.1:0-1610 GCA_045119575.1 Acutalibacteraceae bacterium | reverse complement strand
ATTGCTACCGAAATGATTAAGGGTCACACCATTGAAGAAGCTTTACAGCTTTCCAACAAGGCGGTTGTTGAAGGTTTGGGGGGACTTCCCGCCCATAAAATTCATTGTTCGGTACTTGCCGAGCAATCGATTAAAGCCGCTATTGCCGATTACTACACACGTCAGGGTATCGACCCGTCTCCTATCGTTGGCGAAATTCACGAATGCTGTCACGACGGCGAATGCGGTAAAGAATAATTGATAAAATTTTAAACCTCGCAAGAAAAATTCTTGCGAGGTTATTTTTTATCTTAAAAACAGCGCTTTAAGTATTCTGCCGACGCCCTTTGAAAAGGTCATTCGGTCAACGGCGTTAGACGTAACAACGGGTAACTGGCCAAGTGTTTTTCCGTCAAGCATAAATGTAATTGTGCCAACAGTGTCGCCGGCTTTTACGGGCGCTTCAAGTGTTTCGGGAAGGTCAAAGGATTTTTGAATATCGCCCTCCTTACCTTTTGTTACAAGAAAAGAAATGCTGTTATCGGAAGTAAGTGTAACCGAGTTTTCGGTACCCTTTGTAACCGGCAAATCGGGCAGCTCATCGCGGTCAATTTTTACGTTAGCGTTGCCGTAATTTGCAAAGCCGTAATTAAGCAGTTTCTTTGCATCGGCGAAGCGGTTATTGCTGTTGTCACAGCCGAGCACAACGGCAACAAGGCTTAGCCCGTCACGGGTTGCGCTTGCCGATAGGCAACAACCCGCTCCGTTGGTTGTACCCGTTTTCAGTCCCGTTGCGCCGTCATAAAATCGGATAAGTTTGTTAGTATTTACAAGCTCGGTTTGACCGTTTCTAAGCGAATCCATCCAAACGGTTGTATATTTCGTAATATCATTGTGTTTAAGCAGTTCCCTTGACATGGTCGCAATATCTCTTGCTGTGGTAAAATGTCCCTCGGCGTCAAGTCCCGTACAGTTTTTAAAGGTCGTATTTGTCATACCAAGGCTTGCCGCCTTTTCATTCATAAGGGCAACAAATCCCTCTTCGCTGCCCGAAATGTGTTCGCCTAAAGCGCAGGTAGCGTCGTTTGCCGAGCCGATTGCGGAAGCTCTTAACAGCTCGTCAACCGTCATCGTTTCCCCTACCTCAAGCCATATTTGTGAACCGCCCATTGACGAAGAATGTTCCGAGCATGTTACTACCGAGTTGTAATCGAATTTACCGCCTTCAATAGCCTCCATTACCAAAAGTAATGTCATTATTTTAGTTATCGACGCAGGCGGCATCGTTGTATCAGGACTTTTTTCAAAAAGCACTTTTCCCGAATTTTGTTCAATCAAAATCGCCGATTTTGCGTTTAGTTCGATATTTCCCGTTGCCGCTGTCATAACCGTTTCGTCGTCATTGTCCAAGTCGCTCATAAGGTCGGGCGACATATATTCGGTAACGATTTTTGTTTCGGCAATTTCCATATCTGCCGACGCAGTTATCATTAAAAGCGGAATTATGAGCAAAACGGCTATTATTTTTTCGGTTATTCTTTTCATAATTTTACTCCCTCAAATTTGTTTTAATAAAATATATGAAAAATAAAACCGTATATGACGGGAAATGCTATTACAGGTGGTGTTTT
>JBGVDX010000145.1:0-2491 GCA_045119575.1 Acutalibacteraceae bacterium | reverse complement strand
CGGCAAATCCACACTTTTTAACAAATTAATCGGACAGCGCCTTTCGATAGTTAACGACGAACCGGGTGTTACGCGTGATCGAATTTACGGCGACTGTGAATGGCGCGGTAAGACCGTTATGCTTGTTGATACCGGCGGTATTGAAACAAAAACCGATGATATAATTTTGTCCCATATAAGGCAACAGGCTGACCTTGCGATTGATTCGGCGGAGGTTATAGTTTTTGTAACCGATATGAAGGGCGGCGTTGTTGCGACCGACAAAGAGGTTGCCTCAATACTTCAAAAAAGCGGAAAACCGGTTGTGCTTTGCGTAAATAAATGCGATTCGCTGGGTGATACACCGCCCGAATTTTATGAATTTTACAATCTTGGCCTGGGTGACCCTATTGCCGTTTCGTCAGTACACGGCCACGGAACGGGAGATTTACTTGACGCTGTTTTTGAGCATTTGCCTGATTTTGAATCCGACGAAGAATCGGATAGAATTAAGGTTGCGATTATCGGCAAGCCGAACGTTGGAAAATCATCACTTACCAACGCCGTTTCGGGCGAGGTTCGTTCCATTGTATCTAATATTGCGGGAACCACACGTGACGCTATTGATACCGCTGTTGATAACAAATACGGAAAGTATACTTTTATCGACACTGCGGGACTTAGACGTAAAAGCAAGGTTACCGATAATATTGAGAGGTTCAGCGTTTTGCGAGCTCAAATGGCCGTTGACAGAGCAGATGTATGCGTTATCATGATTGACGCCATAGAAGGCTTTACTGAGCAAGATTCAAAGGTTGCAGGACTTGCGCTTGAGGCGGGAAAAGGTTGCATCATTGCTGTTAACAAATGGGATGCCGTTGAAAAGACCGGCGAAACCATGGACAAATACCGTAAAAAGCTTATGAACGATTTTTCGTTTATGTCATATGCGCCGATTATTTTTATTTCGGCTAAAACGGGACAGCGCATTGACCGACTTTTTGAACTTATAAATTACGTTAATGAGCAAAACAGCATGAGAATTTCAACCGGAAAGCTTAATGATTTGCTTGCTGACGCGACGGCACGTGTTCAACCTCCTACAGATAAAGGTAAAAGACTTCGTGTGTATTATATTACGCAGGCGTCTACAAGACCGCCTACGTTTGTTTGCTTCTGTAACCGTATGGATTTATTCCATTATTCGTATCAACGATATATTGAAAATCAAATTCGCTCTGTATTTGGATTAGAAGGTACTCCCGTACGTTTTGTTATCAGAGAGCGTGGAGAGGGTAAATAATGAACTGGATTATCATGCTTATCATTGCGATTATTGTAAGCTATCTTATCGGTAGCATAAACTTTGCGCTTATCGTTTCAAAGATATTTGTAAAAAAAGATGTGCGCAAAATGGGAAGCGGTAACGCCGGAATGACAAACGTTATAAGAACGGTTGGAATTCTTCCCGGAATTATAACTTTTGTCGGTGATTTCGGTAAGGGACTTGCCGCACCGTTAATTGCAAAGTTTTTATTATTCCCGTATATTGCCGAATATGCGCCCGATTTTATTGCAAAATTCCTTACTCCCGAATACGGAATGTACATTTGCGGAATGTTTTGCATAATAGGCCATGCATATCCGATATTTTTCGGATTTCGCGGAGGAAAAGGAGTTTCGACATCTATCGCCGTGCTTTATTGCATAAATTGGATTGTAGCCACCTTTGTTTTGACAACATTTTTAGTATTGTTTTTGATTACAAAGATTATATCAATCGGTTCAGTTCTCGGCGCAGTTGAGTTTCCGATTTTTAACTTCCTTATCAACTATAACAAAGGCTTGGATACAACAGAGCTTGTTTATATTGTTGTTCTTTCGATTGTAATCGCCTCGCTTGTCTTTTTAAAACATAAGGATAATATTATTCGGCTTAATAAGGGCGAAGAGAAACAGCTTAGTTCACGTAAATAGGAGTGTAAAGACTTATGTCTAAAATTTCGGTTCTCGGTTCAGGCGGTTGGGGATTGGCGTTGTCAATATCCTTGCATGACACGGGCAATGAGATTTATGTTTGGTCGGTATTTCCCGATGAAATTGAGCAGTTGAAGCAAAATCGGGAGACAAACCTTCTTAAAGGGGTCAAAATTCCCGAGGAAATTAATTTAGTTACTTCGCTTGACTGCGTTGCGGATTCAGATATTGTAATTTTTGCAGTTCCGTCTTTTGCGATTAGGGAAACAGCAAAGAAAATTAAAGATTTTATCAATCCGAATGCAATAATCGTAAATGTTGCCAAGGGTATTGAGAACAGCACATTAATGTCACTTGCCGATGTTATAGAATCGGAAATACCGAACCATAAAATTGTTGTTCTTTCCGGACCGTCTCATGCCGAAGAGGTTGCAAGAGGCATGGCTACTTCGCTTGTAGCAGCTTCAACCGACAAAGACGCAGCTATGTTTGTTCAGGATACTTTTATCAGTCCTTCTCTTCGTGTTTATATCAA
>JBGVDX010000144.1:0-4965 GCA_045119575.1 Acutalibacteraceae bacterium | reverse complement strand
TTTTGGCGCAAGCCTTGACCTAAGTTATCTAATCTCGCATTTTGGGTTTGGTGAACAGGGAAACGATGTAGCCGAAAAATACGCTTGCCGCAATTCCTCCCGACGCCGCCGTAAGTCCGCCCGTAAGAATTCCGATAAATCCGTCGTTTCCGATGGCCTCCTTGACGCCGCTTGCGAGCAGATGCCCGAAGCCCGTCAGCGGCACCGTCGCCCCGCAACCCGCAAAATCAACCAGCGGCTTGTACAGCCCGACTGCGCTCAAAATAACGCCCGCCACAACGTACCCGACCAAAATTCTTGCCGGAGTCAGCTTTGTAAAATCAATAAGAAGTTGGCCGATAACGCAAAAAAGCCCACCTATAACAAACGCCCAAATATATTCCATAAACATATCCATAAAAAAACCGCCTTTCGGCACTATTATGTGCCAAAAGACGGATTTTATGATTTAATTAGATAACGAAATTACGCATATAGCGGTAGCTTAAACGGAGGGAATCGAGGATTTTTTCCTTGCTTCCTTCGAACGCCTTATCCTCAACCTCTACGCAAACGTAGGAATCGTAGCCAATGTCGGTAAGAGCGGAAACGTACTTCGCCCAATCAACGTCACCTAAACCGGGGAGCTTCGGGCTCATGAATTCAAGCGGATATGCCATAACACCGACGTCGTTAAGACGGTCTCTGTAAAGCTTGATATCTTTAAAATGAACGTGGAAAATCTTGTCCTTGAACTCGTAAATCGGCTTGATATAATCAATCATCTGCCATACGAAATGGCTCGGGTCGTAGTTGATGCCGAGGTTGTCGGACGGGATGATTTCAAACATCTTTCTCCAAATCTTCGGAGTGGTGGCGAGGTTCTGTCCGCCGGGCCACTGGTCGGGACCGAAAAGCATGGGACAGTTTTCAATACCGATTTTAACGCCAAGCTCCTCTGCCAATTTTACGATAGGCGGCCAAACTTCGGCGTAAATTTCAAGGTTTTCTTCAACCGTCTTTGTCTGGTCGCGGCCGATAAAGGTGGTTACCATGTTAACGCCCAGAAGCGACGACATCTTGATAACCTTTTTAAGGTGCTCTATAGCGGCTTCGCGCTTTTCAAGGTTGCCGTCCATGGTGTTGGGGTAAAAAGCAAGAGAAGAAATCTCAACGTTCTTTTCCTTGCAATAGGAAAGAATGTGCTCAATATATTCCTTGCTTGTGTCGTCAACGTTGATGTGGCTAACGCCTGCATAACGGCGTTCGGCCTTACCCTGCGGCCAGCAAGCAACCTCAACACATTCGTAACCCATCTCTGCGGCGGTGTCAATCATTTCTTCGAAAGTCCAACCGTCAAGAATTGCGCTTACAAATCCGAGTTTCATAATGGTTTCCTCCGTTTATGTAAAAAAGTTTAATTAGTCAGCGATAACTTCGCCCATGGTACCGGGAGCCATGCCTGCGGCGTTGGATTCGTCGGTATCAATGTGCATAGCAAGAGCGTATTTCGGGCTAACACGTACAATAACGTCACCGAAAATAAGGTTGCGTCCGTTTGACTCAACTTCAACCTTAACAACCTGGGTGTCCTTAACGCCGAAAGCCTCAGCGTCTTCGGGAGTCATGTGAATGTGTCTCTTTGCGGCGATAACGCCTTCGGTAAGCTCAACCTCGCCCTTGGGGCCTACGAGCTTGCAACCGGCGGAGCCTTTAATGTCGCCCGACTCGCGAACGGGAGCGGATATACCGATTGAACGGGCGTCGGTAAGCGAAAGCTCAACCTGAGTCTCGGGACGGACGGGGCCGAGTATGGATACACCGGCAAGCTCCTTTTTCGGGCCTACAACGGTAACTCTTTCTTCGCAGGCAAACTGGCCGGGCTGTGAAAGATCCTTTTTAGGGGTCAGCTCGTATCCTTCGCCGAACAAAATATCGAGTGCCTCGCGCGAAACATGAATATGACGCGCCGAAGTTTCGATGAGAACTTTAGACATAATAAAACATCCTTTCGTGAATTGTATCTACATCGTGATTTTACTCCATTTAGAATCACATTTCAAGTGTTTTAACCAATTTTATGATGTTGACGATTTACAATAACGCAAAAAAATCCTGTTTTCTAATAAAAATTTAACAACAACGTGTTGCATTTTGTTGCATTATATTGTATAAATCGGTATAATTTTGTATAGAACGTGACAAGGGGTTGAAAATCAATGAAAATGATAAAGGTTACAGCAGTAATGCTTATATGCGCCGTATTGTTGACGCAGTTGACGTTGCTTTCCGTGTCGGCTGATGAGTGCGGCGATTTTTCCTATGAGGTTTTGCCCGACGAAACGGCGGAAATTATCGGCTATTCGGGAGCTGATACGGAACTTATCATTCCGAGCAACCTCGACGGTTATACCGTAACGGGCATTGGCTGTTACGCGTTTGAATGTTGTGCCGATATTGAAAGCGTTACCATTCCCGACACCGTAATCACCATTGGTGAAGGCGCGTTTTACGATTGCGAATACCTTGAGAGCGTGATTATTCCCGACAGCGTAATGAGTATCGGCGATTATGCGTTCGAAAACTGCACCGGTCTTGCAAGCATTGTCATTCCCGACAGCGTAATTAGCGTTGGGGACTATGCGTTTTATAACTGCACATATCTTGAGAGCGTGACAATATCCGACGGCGTAGCAAGCATTGGCAAATATGCGTTTGCGGATTGTACAAGTCTTACAAGCGTTGCCATACCCGGCAGCGTAATGGATATTGGCAGCTACGCGTTCGAAAACAACACCTACCTTAGCAGCGTTACTATTTTTAACGGTGTGAAGAGTATAGGTGAAGGCGCGTTCCGCGGATGTACAGGGCTTGAAAATGTGACTATTTCCGAAAGCGTAACAAGTATAGGCAAATATGCGTTTGCGGGCTGTACCGGCTTTACAACCGTCGCATTACCGAACGGCCTGTCCGTAATTGGCGATAACGCGTTTGACGGTTGTGCCGGCCTTAAAAGCATCACCGTTCCCGACGGCGTAACGAGCATAGGCGAATATGCGTTTCGTGATTGCATCGGCCTTGCGAGCGTGACAATATCCGACGGAGTGACGACCGTTGGCAGATATGCCTTTTACGGATGCTCCCGTCTTGAGAATATTATTATTCCGAGTAGCGTAAAAAGCATTGGCAAATATGCCTTTTACGGATGTACCCGCCTGAAAACGGCCACGTTTATCGGAACCGAGGATCAATGGGGCGGTATTACCATAGATTCTTATAATAACCGTCTCACCGACCTTGATATCGTTTTTGAACCTAAGGGCGACCTCTACAAGGACGGAAAGGTTGACTCTGCCGACCTGCTGATTATGCAGAATATAATGCTCGGTAACACCGAATTTAACGAAAATGCCGATATTAGCGGCGACGGCGTATTTGACGCAGCGGATTTGGTTTTCCTACAGCTTGCCATTCTTGGATTTTAAGACGATTTAACAAATGCTTACGGCATAATTTCAGCCCCGTCTATCGGATTTTCTTAAGTCCGAAAAAACGGGGCGAATTTTATAAGCCTTGCGATTTTTTTGATTAATAAGTATAATGAAATTGAGAAAGGCGGTGAGCTGGCTTGACCGATTTTGAATTATTAAGGGCCGAATGTGAGCGGTGCCGTAAATGCCCGCTGTGCGAGGGTCGCACAAATGTGGTTTTCGGCGTAGGCGACCGAAACGCAGAGGTTATGTTTATCGGCGAGGGCCCCGGCGAAAACGAGGATTTACAAGGCGAGCCGTTTGTCGGTAATGCGGGAAAGCTGTTAGATAAATATTTGCTCGCCGTCGGCATGAAAAGGGAAGAGGTTTATATTGCAAATATGGTAAAATGCCGACCTCCCCATAACCGCGACCCAAAACCCGAGGAAATCGACTGTTGTATCGACTATCTTCGCCGTCAGGTAAAGCTGATTAACCCGAAAATTATCGTGTGTCTCGGTCGAATTTCGGCGCAGAGGCTTATTTCGCCCGAATTTCGTGTTACAAAGGAACATGGCCATTGGTTTAAAAAGGGCGGCGTGCTTATGATGGGGACTTTTCACCCTGCGGCGCTGCTCCGAAATCCGTCCCAAAAGCCTGCCGCGTTTGAGGATTTCCGTGTTTTAAGAGGCAAAATGAAGGAACTCGGGATTTGGAGGGGCGAGGACTGAAAAGGATTACGGCGAAAAGCGCAAATTATCCTTGACAGCAAGGCGGAATATATTTATAATAGTAAGGTCCGATGGCGGATAGTGCTTGAATATCCAAAGTCGGAAAAACTTAATACGGAGCGGTATCGAAGTGGTCATAACGGGACTGACTCGAAATTCTCCGTAGCTTAGGCGGTTTCGTCCGCACAAAACCTTTGATTCATCGGGGTTTCAAAACATCAAAATCGAATATTTTTTCCTGTTCTCTCCTGTAGTTCTCTCCAAATCGTTTTCGAATGAGAAAACTACAGTTTAGAAGATACACGGAGAGTTATCGAAGTGGTCATAACGAGCTCGACTCGAAATCGAGTTGCGAGTGAAATCGCACGAGGGTTCGAATCCCTCACTCTCCGCCATCGAAAAAGCCTGTAATCAAGCCGATTTCAGGCTTTTTTCTTTTTGCTTTTTTTAGAGCAAGTGGTCGGAGCCTACAACATTTTTTGCATACCCTAATTTGGAACTTCACCGCTCCAACGGCTTGTGAAGCCGCCTGCTTCGGGTAATTGCAATCCGCTTTCCATCGCCTGCGCCGAAGTGATTTTTGCACTGTAATCCAAATGAGCATAAATATTTGCTGTTGTTGAAAAATCCGAGTGACCTAACCATTCCTGAATGTGCTTTAAGGGTACACCGTTGGCAAGCAGTAAGCTCGCACAACTGTGTCGAAGATCGTGAAAACGCATACGGCGCAGCCCTTTCTTTTCGAGAATTTCAGGGAAACGTGTGGTCAGATAGTTAGCCTTCAT
>JBGVDX010000143.1:0-3243 GCA_045119575.1 Acutalibacteraceae bacterium | reverse complement strand
TTCATGTCGGGGTCGTTGTCAATCATCTTGGAAATCTTGTAAATCATCTGGATAATTTGCTTAGCTAAATAGTAACCGGGGGCAGCTTTTGCGCCAAAAATATAGGTTTTAGGCGTAAACGGCGCGTTCGGATTATTCTTTATAAAGAGATACTCGCTTAAAATATGGAGGGCGTTAAGCTGCTGACGCTTGTACTCATGCAAACGCTTAACCTGAACGTCGAAGATAGAGTCAACGTTTATTTCGTTGCCCGTAGTTGCCTTTACGTAATCGGCAAAACGTTGTTTATTATGGCGCTTAACGGCAGCAAGGTCGTCAAGCACTTTTTTATCATCGGCAAATTTCATGAGCTTTTCAAGCTCGGTGGCATTTTTTACAAAGCCATCGCCGATAAGCTCTTTAATCATGGCGGTAAGCTCGGGGTTAGCCTGACACAGCCAACGACGGTGAGCAATACCGTTGGTTACGTTGTGGAATTTTTCCGGATATACGTTATAGAAATCGTTAAATACCGTTTCCTTAAGAATATCGCTGTGCAAACGGGAAACGCCGTTTACCGAATGTGAACCCGCAATAGAGAGGTTTGCCATACGGACAACCTTGTTATCGATAATGGCAATTCGGTTAGCCAAATCCCAGTTGCCGGTTTTGCTTAAAACCTCGCCGTGGAAACGACGGTTGATTTCCTGAACAATTTGGTGAATACGGGGCAAACGCTGTCTGAACAGCTCCTCGTTCCAACATTCAAGCGCCTCACGCATTACGGTATGGTTAGTGTAACCGACGGTTTTGGTTACGATTCCCCATGCTTCTTCCCATGAGTAGCCGCATTCATCAAGCATAATACGCATAAGCTCCGGTACGGAAAGAGCCGGATGGGTGTCGTTAATGTGAACGGCTACCTTTTCGGCAAAGTTGTCCATTGTACCGTACTTTGCAAGATGACGGCGGACAATATCCTGAATAGACGCGGAAACAAGGAAATATTGCTGTCTTAAGCGAAGAGATTTGCCCTCATAATGGTTGTCGGCGGGATAAAGAACCTTACTGATTGCTTCCGCCATTGCGTTTTCTTCAACAGCCCTGAGATAGTCGCCCTGATTAAACAAAGCCATATCAAAGCCGGGCTTTGTAGCCTGCCATAAACGGAGAACAGCTACACCTTCGCCGCCATTACCCGGAATCATCATATCGTAAGGCACGGCATGAACATAAGTAGCGTCGGGGTTTTCAACACGGTGATATGCGCCGTCCCACCACTCGTTTACATGACCGTCAAAGGATACGTCGACAGCTTCGTCGGAACGTTCCTCAAACCAAACAGAACCGCCCGGAAGCCAGAAGTCGGGTGTTTCCGCCTGCCAACCGTCTACAAGCTTTTGACGGAAAATACCGTACTCGTAACGGATAGAGTAACCCATAGAGAAATACTCGCCGTTTGCAAGTCCGTCAAGAATACAAGCCGCAAGACGGCCGAGGCCGCCGTTACCGAGACCTGCGTCAGGTTCAAGCTCGTAAAGCTTTTCGAGTTTTACACCCATTGAAGAAAGAGCCTTTTTAAAGGTATCCTCAAGTCCTAAGTTGTAAAGGGTGTTTTTAAAAGAACGACCCATGAGAAATTCCATGCAAAGATAATATACCTGCTTAGATTCCTGAGCGTTTGCGCGCTCGTCAAAGGATTGCTTCTGTTTTTTCATGATGTCCTTAAGTACCATGACGCAAGCCTTGTAGAATATATCGTCCGACGCCTGCGCCGGTACGACACCGAAATTATGGGACAGTTTTGCCGCAATAAGTTCCTCAGTCTGTTTAATAGTATACTTTGTCATTTTATGACCTCCGTAAACTGAAAATTTCTAAACTTTGCCTATATATATGATATTACATGTTTCCGCATTTTTCAAGTATTTTTATTGCAACTTAATTTTGGCTTATTTTTATTGATTTTATATAACAGTTTATTGTTTTCGATATTTTTTCGTTCATAATTTCAGCAAATTGCACAAAATTATTGATTTTTTTGGAATGTAATAGATTTTATATATCCAATCATCTTTAAAAAAATAAGCCAATTAAGTAAATAAAAATCGCGAAAATAACTTTTTGGTTAAGCAAAAAGTATATGAGATATGCAATAATTACATTAAATAAACTATTGTAAAAACGGGTCGATTGAGTTATAATTAATAAACAACGATATTAAATAGGGGTGTATTGTCTTGAGTAAAGTTATTATAAGCGCAGACAGCACATGCGACATTTCAAACGAATTAATTGAAAAATACGGTATAAAAATTTGCCGCGGGCCGGTTATTTTAGGTGACAAGGAGTTCACCGACGGAATAGATATTGCTCCGAAAGACATTTTTGAATATTATAACAGCACAGGTAATCTTGCAAAAACCTCCGCAACTAACTACCAAACATACGCTGATTATCTGGCTGCTCTTGCAGAGGACGGCAACAAGGTTATACATTTTTGTATCAGCTCGGAAATGTCTTCAATGTACAACAATTGCCGTATGGCGGGCGAAGAAATCGACGGCGTTTTCGTTATTGACAGCCGCAATCTCTCGACCGGTATAGGTCTTATGGTTCTTTTTGCCGCCGAGCTTGCCGAAAGCGGCATGAACGCAGAAGCTATTGTTGAAAAAATTAACGAAACCATCCCCAAGGTTGACGCTTCCTTTGTCATCGACACCCTCACCTATCTCCACAAAGGCGGCAGATGTTCTACCGTAGCAATGCTCGGCGCCAATATGCTTAAGCTCCGCCCCTGCATTGAGGTTAAGGATGGAAAAATGGACGTCGGCAAGAAATTCAGAGGCAAGATGTCCGACGTTTTAATCGAATACGCTAAGTCAAGACTCAGTGACCTTGAATCCATTGACCCGCACAGATGCTTTGTTACCCATACAATGGAATTTGGCGACGAAAAAGCAAGATTGGTATATGATTACGTTGAAAGTCTCGGATATTTCGACGAAATCCTTGAAACAACCGCCGGTTGTACCGTTACATGCCATTGCGGACCGGGCACCCTCGGCGTTCTCTTTATCAAAAAGTAATGAATATTCTTTGTATCGGGGACGTTGTAGGCAGCGTAGGCTGTGAATTCTTACGCAGGCAGCTTCCCTCTCTTAAAAAGCTTAAGGCGATTGACATGGTAATCGTCAACGGCGAAAATTCCGCCGACGGAAACGGTATTACCCCCGTTTCTGCAAAGCATATTTTAGATAGCGG
>JBGVDX010000142.1:0-2804 GCA_045119575.1 Acutalibacteraceae bacterium | reverse complement strand
CCGTCAAGCACAGTTTAATCCATTAAAATTCGTCTCCGCTATTTGCCCCGACCTTACAATATACGAAAACACACCCGTACGTGAACTCGCTCCGCACACGGCTGTTTGCGACAACGCAAAAATAAAGGCGAAAAAAATTATTGTCGCAACCCATTTTCCCATTGATAATAAACACGGCAACTATTTTCTTAAAATGTACCAGCATCGCTCTTACGTTATTGCCCTTGAAAACGCCTTGCCCGTCGACGGTATGTATGTTGATGAGGACGAAAAGAGCCTTTCGTTTAGAAATTACGGCGACCTACTGTTACTCGGCGGCGGCTCGCACAGAACGGGAAAAAAGGGCGGCAACTGGATAGAGCTTGGAAAATTCGCCTCAAAATACTATCCATCCGCTAAAATTAAATACCGCTGGGCTACTCAAGACTGCATGACCCTGGACGGCATTCCGTATATAGGAAAATATTCAAAAAATACTCCCAATATGTATGTCGCAACGGGCTTTAATAAATGGGGAATGACCTCGTCAATGGTGGCGTCAATGTTGCTTACCGATGCCGTTTGCGGAAAGAAAAAAGCATACGCAGATGTTTTTTCTCCCTCGCGTACAATCCTCCGTCCGCAACTTGGTTTGAACGCGGTTGAGGCGGTTTGCAATCTGCTTACCCCTACGGCGCCGCGTTGCCCGCACCTCGGCTGTGCGTTAAAATGGAATTCGGCCGAACATTCGTGGGATTGCCCTTGTCACGGCTCCCGATTTGACGAGAACGGCAAGCTGCTTAATAACCCCGCAACGGGCGATATAAAAATTCGCTACTGATATCGGTTGCTCTATCTCTCCCTAAGGTTGACAAGAGACTCACAATTTGTTATAATCACAATGTTTTTTAAGGGAGAGATATAAAATGTTGCATACTAATATTACCGTAAATGAAAAGGGACATCTTACCTTCGCCGGTATGGATACCGTCGCCCTTGCCGAAAAATACGGTACGCCGCTCATGCTTATCGACGAAAACCGTATAAGAGAGCGCGCCGCTACCTATATCGGCGCTATGAAGCGTTATTTCGGCGGCGACTCAAAGCCCCTTTATGCCAGCAAGGCGCTTTCTTTTACCGGAATTTATAAAATAATTGCCGATGCCGGAATGTCTATTGATATCGTCTCGTCGGGCGAGCTTTATACCGCTAAAAACGCGGGATTTCCGCTTGAAAACGCCTATTTTCACGGCAACAATAAAACCGATTTCGATATCGAATTTGCTATTGATAACGGTATCGGCTACTTCATTGCCGACGGCTACGAGGAAATTGACAAAATTGACTCCTATGCCGCCCAAAAGGGAATTAAACAACGCGTTTTGCTTCGCTTGACCCCCGGAATTGACCCGCATACTCATGCTAAAATTTCCACCGGTAAGGTTGATTGCAAATTTGGTACACCTATCGAAACCGGCCAAGCCGAAAAATACATCGCTTACGTTCTTTCAAAGGCGAATATTGAGCTTATGGGATACCATTGTCATATCGGGTCTCAGGTTTTTGACTGTTCGCCTTTTTGCGACGCCGCCGATATCATGATTAAGTATATCGCTTATATCGAAAAGACTCTCGGCTATACCGCAAAGGTGCTTAACCTTGGTGGTGGCTTCGGCGTTAGATATGTTGAAAGCGACCCGCATATTGATATTAGCGAAAATATCCGTCTTATCTCCGAACATATTAAGGCTCGCTGTGCTGAAAACGGAATTGCCGTTCCTACTATCCTTATGGAGCCGGGCAGAAGCATGGTCGCCGACGCAGGTATGACCATTTACTCCGTCGGTACGGTAAAAACAATCAGCGATTACAAAAGTTATGTATCGGTTGACGGCGGTATGACCGATAACCCCCGTTACACTCTTTACGGCTCCGAGTATACAATGGCCCTCGCTAATAAAGCTAATGAGCCTGCCGATTTTGAATGTACTGTCGGCGGTTGCTGTTGCGAAAGCGGCGACTTGTTAGGTGAGAATATCTTTATCCAAAAGCCGACCCGTGGAGATTTGCTTGCCGTATTTGTTACGGGCGCATATAACTATTCTATGGCGTCTAATTACAATCGGGTACCCCGTCCGCCTATTGTTATTATAAAGGACGGCGCTGACCGTTTGGCTGTACGCCGTGAAACCTACGAAAATCTCTGTGCCCTTGACGTAGATTAATAAAAAAGCTAACCCAAAAAGCCGAGGTCTAACCTCGGCTTTTAATTTTTTTCAGTACGTAGCTTTAAAAAGGCAACTTATTTAATGAAAAAGGCAACACGCTTGAACGGTTTGTTAATGAGGTAAACGGCGAAAACAGAAACGTAATATTGCAATTTATACACGATGTTATTTCGTGGTTGAAAGCTCGGTTAAAGGGTGAAAAAGTCAGTTTCAAAATCACAAGACTCGAAAATCGTTTTGCAGCCGTTTTGAGAAACGTCGATACAAATGCTCAAAAAAATAACACCACCAATGACGGTGATGTGCAGTATTCAAATTATTGGTACCCGCAAATGTCAAAAACAGATTTAGAATACGTTAAACGTAGAGCTAAATATGAATTAGATACAACTGAAAATTATATTGATAATATAACAAAATGGTTGTATAATGTAAAAAACGGGAACACTTATTTTGTTTTATATAGCACGGAAGATGCAAACGAACCTACTATTTTGTACGCCTGCAAAGCTAATAGAGCGAAAAACGAGCAAGCGTGGTTTGTAAGGTTCATAGAGGAATTAAGGAGTATTGACAATGGAAATTATGAGCAAAGCA
>JBGVDX010000141.1:0-10707 GCA_045119575.1 Acutalibacteraceae bacterium | reverse complement strand
AAGTAATCTTCGTGATTTCGCTCTTGTACTCGCGGATAAAGGTTACGATGCGTGCGAAAATGGTCTTTCTCTTACCGTTCGATTCTTTAACGGCGACAAGGTCGGCGACAAGCACGGAAACGGCGGTAAGAACCAACGTGCCCAGTACAAATGCGAAAAGCAAGTAGAAGCAGGGAAGATACTCACGGCCTGCGGCTGTTGATGAAATCGGACGCCAGTCCACATATGTTCCCGGTGTTGCAGAAATGAACATGATGGCAAGAATGGTTGAAATGATGCTCGATACGAACGACGCAATCATGTAACTATTCTTCTTGAAAGACAAGCAAGCCATTACAGCAGAAAAAGCAACAGTAAGGAACGCAAAGGTGTAGTAAGAGGAAACCTGAAGGTCGACAGTCGTTCCGGCCCATGAAGTGGTCTTCATGCCGAAAGCAAGCTGGTAACCGAAAAGGTCATAGAATGTTCCGGTTCCGACCTCTGCGATTTTCGCAATCGGGAAAAAGAACATTGCAAGAGCCGCTACACTACAACCTATCGCTAAAATGCGACTGATTAACTTAGCAACTTTCATTTTTAGCCCTCCTAATTACTTTGTTTCCTTGTGGAGAGTGTGCTTTTTGCAAAATCTGCAATACTTATTCATTTCAAGTCTGTCGGGGTCATTCTTCTTGTTTTTCATAGTATTGTAGTTGCGCTGCTTGCACTCTGTACAAGCCATTGTAATTTTTACTCTCATTGACGGCACCTCCCGTTTTACGGAAAAATTTAGCCTTCCTCGATAAGCGGATTTATGCGCAAAAAATAAACCCTCTTAGAGGTATTGACCATTTTACCACAAAATGATAGTCAGGTCAAGCATTTTTTTCGACTTGTGTCAACTATGTTTTTGACCTCAAGATGTAGTGTTTCTGCGGTTTTTTCAAAAAAGAACGCACCGCATTAAGCGGTGCGCGGTAAAGACTTTGATTAAAGAACGTAAATTTCGATATTACGAACGCCGAAGGTTCTGCAAGCGCTTTCGCTTGTAAAGAAAAGGTCAACTACGCGGGGATTGCTCCAATAGATAAATCCGCCGGTATCCTCGGCCGAAGCGTAGCCGTACATATACTTGCCGTCGGGAGTTCTGATGAAAAGCTTTGTTCCATAAGGGATAATTTTCGGGTTAACGGCAACGTAGCCGGGGCGCACGCCTTTTCCGGTGGCGGTTTTGTTACCGTCGCCGTAGGTGTATGCCGAAGCCTTACCGGTAATAAGTCTCTTGTAGTTTACGGGTCTACCGTCTGCGGTAAGCTCAAAATCGGTTGACGGCTTAAGGGTGGATACATATCTGTAGCCGGCGGAAGTATAGTAAATCTTGGTAGATGCAGAACCGGTCTCCTCTTCCTCAACCTTATCTTCGGTCTTGTCTTCGGTTGTATCCTCAGCCTTATCCTCGGTTTTGTCCTCGGTTTTGTCCTCAACCTTGTCTTCGGTTGCGGGTTTGTTAACCGACGGAGTGGTTGCGGGTTTGTTAACCGACGGAGTAGTTACGGGCTTGGAAACGGTGGTATTGTTGCTGCTGTTGCTGTTACTGTTGCTGTTGGAAGCGGTAACAACCTTTGTACCTATTAAAACCTCGCGGTTAACCGGAGCCTTAATAACCTTTTCGCTTTCAACGGTTTTGGAAATAACCTCGCCGTCGATTACGGTGCAGGAGTAGGTGATGCGCTTTGTACCGTTTTTGCCCTCTTTAACAAGCTGGGTCTTGCCCTTTTCAAGAGTAGACGACTTAGAGGAAACGGTTTCGAAGGGGATTGAGACATCCTCTGTAACGGTTGTCATTTCAACGTCGTAAATTTCGATTTTCATACCGTTGGTAACGGTATCGTTGATGTTGCAGTTAAGTGCGAGCTTATCATTAAGAACGAAACCGGCTCTTTTAACGGCCTCTGCAACGGTGGTTTCGGGAATGCTGACCTCAACGGTCTCGTCGCGGTAGCTAACGGTAACGTCAACCGCGCGCTTAAGTATAATTTCGCCCTCGCGGCTGTTGAGCCACTTCATAGCATAGGTATCGCCGCCGTCAAGCTTAATGCCTGCGTTGGCGAGAATGGTGGTCGGCTTACTGCTTAAAGTGTGAATGATTTGGAAAAAATCATTGTCGATGATTTTAACACGGTTAATCAATGCGTTCAGACCAACGGTTACTGTTGCAAGGAAAATTGCCATGCAAAGCAGAACAGCAAGACACTTTAAAACAAGCACCGATGTTCTTTTTAACATTTTATTCATTACGATTAATCCTCATTTCCCCGTGACAAAAGAAATATTCACGGTTAATTTGTAATCTCTCTGTAACATTTAGGCCTGTTGGGAAATTTTGTCCCACATCTCTATTTTATCGGGCCATTGTGAATTATATTCAAATCTATTCACAATGTCAACCCGAAAAACAATATTTCCTTTGTGCAATATGCACAAAGATAATTCTATAAAAGAAAAATAAACTAAATTGTTACACCTTTGTAACCTTTGTAATCACTCGTTACAAAGACAAACGGCGAAGTAACTTTGTGCAACCTTCCAAAAAATTTTAAAAGCCGCATAAAATCCCGTGAAATCGTTGAAAATCAAGGGTTTAAGGGGGTTGATAGGTCGGTTGAATTTTGAAGAAACGAGGGGGAATTCACGCCTTTTTTACAAATTTTTCATGCCAAAAAATCAAAAAAACGCGAATAATTCTTTTTTAGAAAAATAAAAAGCCGATTTTTGCCTACTTTTTTTAAAAATTTTTTCGGTTTTATTTGTTTTTCTCCTATTTTTTTACATTTTTAATCTGAATTGAGCTTTTTTGAGTAAAAAACAAGCACCCGAAAACCTCGGTTTTCGGATGCCATAATTTATCTTTCTTACATTATATATAATAAATAACTCACTTTTTTCGGAAAAACAAGGTGATTGTACCTGCAATAATGCCGACAAGTACACCCGCCGTTAAACCGATTATCCAGTTAGACAGTATTACTCCTACGCCTAAACCGAGAGCCATTACAATCACAAGCACAGTGCAAAACAGCTCTTTTTCGTCAAAAAGAGGGACTCTTGCGCCGCTTTCCTCGGTTTCGACCTTTTCTGTTTCGACTTTTTCGGCTTCGACTTTTTCAGCTTCGACCTTTTCGGTTTCGGTTGAATTAAAATTGTCCATTTTTAACTCCTAACCCATTTTACAAATTAAATATATTATGAGCATATGCACGGGATAAAATGCGTAAAAGCCTAACTGCATAATTTTCGCCGCCGTTTTAGACTTAGGCGCCTTACCCTTTTCGCCGTTATAAAGGAATATAGGTATAAGCGCAAACACGCGGTTCATTTGAATATACGCGGGGCTTTTATAGAAAAAGGGAGCAAGCGCTCGTATATCGCGCAAATCAAAGCCCGTTTTAACGATAATAAATTCGGCTATGTTGAAGCTTATAGCCTGCCACGACGATAAAAAGGCTATCGACAAAAGCAGCAGCGTTCGGTTTTTGGTGTCGTTTCCGTAAAAAAGGTGAAACGCAAGCACCGTTAAAATCCCCAAATAACCGTAGTCGCAGTCGATAATCATAGCCGAAAAGCAGAAAACCGCAACCGGTATCGGCGCCAAGAACACGCTTTTTTCCTTTAATATATCTATAAGCGCAATCATCACAAGCCCTAAAAAGAGGGTGAAAAATACGTTTTGCCTGCCGAAATTAAAGGCCCTGCGTGATAAAAAAAGGTCGTAGGGCACCTCCGACAGCAAGGCGAAGATACCCAACCTCAAAATGTATTTGTTAAGATTTTTGGTATGGCGATAGCCGTTTACAAGCAAAAACGCAAATATCGGAAAGGCGAGCCGCCCGATAATACGAAGCTCGGTTATGTTCCATGCCAGCCCGATATGGTCGATCAGCATGGCGACACAGGCGATAATTCTTAACAGTAAAGCACTCATTATAATGTAAGTTGGCCGAAATCCTCAGCGTTGTCGCCGTCGAAAACGGTGTTAGCGATAACAACCGGCTTTTGACCGCCGCGAATACCGCGGATTTTAACGCGCATGGTAAATTCCTTCGGAACGCGGTATTTTTCGGCAACCTCGGGGCCGCACGAATGTGAACCCATACCGCTTATCTTGCCGTCGAAGCGGACAACCGTCTTTTCGAATTTGTAAAGCTTATAGCTGTGCTCCGCCTTTTCCATTTCCTCGGCGGTATAAGGCAGCGCTTGGAATTCAAATCCGTTTTCGGAGCAAAGGACGATACCGTCGCCGTTAGCGTTGCGTACCGCCGCCCATTCTGTGCCGTGATGGTTACCGTTTTCCTGCGGACGGATATAGTCGTTGTAAAGGTCGGCTACCTTTGCGTGATAACGTCCCATTGTGCAAGCCAAATTTTTGTCGATATAGCTTTCGGTCGGGCCCATACCGAAGTAAACAACGTCGTCGAAGGACTTATCCATAACCATATCAACGCCGAAACGGGGGATATAGGGCCAAACGTCGGCCTTAACGTTGCATTTAAGGTCGATTTCGCCCGCACGGTTGATGGTCCAAACGGCGTCAGCCTTAACCTTAGCGGGGCGTGACGGGGCGTGCATACCGAAGTTGACGTGGATTTTAACCTCGCCGTTTTCCTGGGTAATTTCGTTGGAATAGGTGTATGCCTTGGCCATGTTGTATCTTGCGTGATACCAATCTCGCTTAATCCACATATCGTTGTCGGTCGGGGCTCGCCAAATACCGAATTTCATCGGCTGTTTAAGGAGGTTGCCTTTGCCGTAGGAAACGGCGTTAAATGCGCCGGTAGTTTTGTCGTAAATATGGCAGAAGCCGTCGCCCTTAAACTTAACGAGGTCGCCGTTTTCGGTTATCTCGATAGAAAGCGAGGGTAAAACAGCCTTAACCCGTGTTCTAACGGTCGGCAACTCAAACTGAGCGAATGCCATTTCGGTGCCTTCTTCAACAAGGCTGAGCATATTAAGCGCGGTAAAGTAAATTTTGATAAAGCAACGTCCGTCGGCGGGCATTTTATAGTCAATGTGTAACTTTTCGCTCTTATGCGCGGGGATAGCGAACACGCCCAAAGAAGCGTCCTCAACCACCTTACCGTCGCGGGTAATTTGGTAATGCGCCTCAAGTCGGGAAAGAAAAGAGAAGTCGTAAAGGTTGTGAACAATAAAATCGCCGTTTTTAACGTCAACCGCTTCAATTTTTACCGGCTGAATGGCGTATTTAAGCTCCTTAAGAGCGGTGTGCGGTCTGCGGTCGGGGAAAACAAGTCCGTCTACGCAGAAGCAGCCGTCGTTAACAACGTCGCCGTTGTCTCCGCCATAGGTGAAAATCGGTTTTCCGCTTTCCTTATCTATACCTGCGCAGTAGGAATGGTCGCACCATTCCCAAACACAAGCGCCGATAAAACGGTCCTGAGTATAAATAACGTCCCAGTAATCCTTAAGGTCGCCCGGGCCGTTGCCCATTGCGTGACAGTATTCGCAAAGGAAGAAGGGGCGGGGGTCTTCGGATTTTTCGCAGTATTCCTTGCACCAATCGGGCGAGGTATACATACGCGAATAAACGCTTGCGTCGGGGGTAACAAGTCTTGTCGGGGAATCAACCTCCAACATCGGCTCATAGTGAATCCAGCGGCTTTCGTCTCTTTCCTTGGCGTAAGCAATAACCTTGGAGAAGTTGGTACCAAAGCCCGATTCGTTACCCATTGACCACGAAATGATGCAATGGCGGTTTTTGTCGCGTTCAATAAGACGCTCGACGCGGTCGTGGATGGTGTCGTACCAATCGGGGTCGTTCGCAAGCTGGTGCAAATCAAGGTCCGACATACCGTGAGACTCAATATCGGCCTCGTCAATTACATAGAAACCGTATTTTTCGCACATTTCAAGGAATCTCGGGTCGTTCGGATAATGCGAGGTGCGGATAGTGTTTACGTTGTGCTGCTTCATCATCTTAAGGTCGCGAAGCATGTCCTCTACGGTGCAAACATAGCCTGTATATGGGTTGGAATCGTGACGGTTAACGCCCTTGAGCTTAATCATTCGGCCGTTAAACTTAAACGTGCCGTCTACAATCTCGCTGCGGCAAATGGCAACCGTATCGGCAATATATTCGCCCATGCCGTCGATAAGCACGCCGTAAAGCTCGGGGCTTTCGGCGTTCCACAAAATCGGGTTTTTAACGGTAATTTCGCAATGACCGTTTTTGTCGGTTTTTACCGAGCCGATGTCCTTGCCGTCGGGGTCGCAAAGGGTAACAACGATATCGTCCGGCGACGGAGCCTCAAAATCAAAGGAAATGGTGGCAACGGAATGGTCGGCGGCTATATCGGTGCGGATTTCGTAATCGCGTATATGGCCTCTCGGACGGGCAAGGAGATATACGTCGCGGAAAATTCCCGAATATCTGAACTTGTCTTGGTCCTCGAAATAGCTGCCCTCGCACCATTTAAGGTTTATAACGGTAACGCGGTTGTGACCGGGCTTTAAGAAAGAGGTGATGTTAAATTCGCTGGTGGAATGCGAAACCTGGGAATAGCCGACGAAACGGCCGTTTATGTAAAGATAAAAACAACTGTCAACGCCCTCGAAATTGAGGTATTTTTCCATGCCGTCCCATTCGGCGGGGCAGGCAAAATCGCGGGAATATACGCCGACGGGGTTGTTTTTCGGAATATAAGGCGGGTCGCAAGCGTAAGGATACTGTACGTTTACGTACTGAACGCTGTCGTAGCCGTTAAATTGCCACATCGACGGAACCTTAACAAGCTTTGACTTGTCGATTGCGCGGTCGGGCGCAACAATGCTTTCGGGCACCTGTTCAATGTTTTGGAAGTAATGAAAATCCCAGTCGCCGTTAAGTAATCCGAAACGCTCCGACTCTTCTCTGGTTTTGGACGAAATGTCCTTCGCCGTCGAAAAGGGAACATAGTACGCACGGGGCTTTTCGGTGCCGACATGCAGAGTTTTCAAATCTTCAAAATATCGTGTAACCTTCATTTATATAACTCCTTTTTGGGGTATTAACCAATTAAACTTCTTACGGCAACCGTCTCTCCGCCGCTTTTGAATACTCGCGTAACGCGTTTTCCTATAATACAAACCAGCTCGTAGTTTATCGTGCCGAGCCTTTTGGCAAGGTCGTCTACGGTAATTTGCTCGTCTCCGTCGCGGCCGAAAAGGGTAACCGTGTCGCCGACCGAAACGCCGTTTATATCGCTAACGTCAATTATCATCTGGTCCATGCAAACCCTGCCGATAATTTTGGCTCGCTTACCTTTTATAAGCACGTAGCCGTCCTTTGCCAAGGCTCGCTGGAATCCGTCGGCGTAACCGACCGAAACGGTGGCCACCGTCATGTCTTTCGGCGCCGTAAAGGTACGTCCGTAGCTTATATCCATGCCTTTTTTAAGGCTTTTTACCATCGAAACTACGCTTTTAAACTCCATCGCCGCCATAAATCCGGGATTTTCGAGATAATCGGAGGGCATAAGTCCGTATAAAATGATACCCGGCCTTGCCCCGTCAAGGTGCATTTCCTTATGCGTAAATATCGCCGCCGAGTTACAACAATGCTTAATGTCGAATTTTACGCCGCTTTGTTCAATTTTGTCAACGGCGTTCAAAAACCGCTCATACTGCGCTATGGTATAGCTGCTGTCGGGGTCGCCGTCGCGGTCGGACGACGCAAAATGGGTAAACACGCCCTCGGGTATAAGGTTCGGCAAGCGGCAAGCCGCAATAGCCTCGTCAATTCCCTCGTCGGTGTATGCGTCAAAGCCGATACGGTGCATTCCCGTGTCAAGCTTAATGTGAATATGTACCTCTTTGCCGCATTTAACGGCGGCGTCGCTCAGCGCCTTTGCGTAATCGGCGGAGAAAACCGCTTGGCGTATCTTAAGCTCGCTTAACTTTTCGGAGTATTCGGGCGGGGTATAGCCCAAAATAAGTATAGGCTTGTCTACGTCGCCGCGCCAAAGCTGATGCGCCTCTTCCATATTCGATACCGCAAACATATCGGTGCCGATGTCGCTAAGCTTTCTTGCAACAAACTCGACCCCGTGACCGTAGGCGTCGGCTTTTACGACCGAAATCATCTTTTTGTCGCCTAAAAGTCCTCTTATAATGCGGTAATTGTGTTCAATTTTATCAAGGTCGATTTCGACCCAACAGCGCCTGAAAAAATCCAAGGTTTTCGCCCGCTTTCTTAAATGTCATTATATAACCAATCCGCCGTTTACGCCTATAACCTGACCGGTTATGAAACGGCTTTTTGCTAAATACTCTACCGTTTTCGCAACGTCGTCGGGGTCGCCGATTGTGCAAAGCGGCGTTTGGTCGGCAAGCTCCTCTAAATCCTCGCTGCTAAGCGCCGCGTTCATTTCGGTGTCTATTACCCCCGGCGTTACGCAGTTAACGCAAATTCCCGACGGGCCAACCTCTTTCGCGAGCGCCTTTGTCATGCCTATAACGCCCGCTTTCGCCGCCGAATAGGCAACCTCGCACGAAGCGCCGACCTCGCCCCACATGGAGCTTATATTAATAATGTGACCGTCATGGCGACGTATCATGTCGGGCAAAACGCTGTTCGTACAGTTAAATACGCCCGTGAGGTTAACCGATAAAATCCGTTGCCATTCAATTTCGCTCGTGTCGGTGAAAAGCTTTATCAACCCGACCCCCGCGTTATTAACCAAAACGTCAATACCGCCCGTTTTTTCGATTACGTCGCAAACGGCGGCGTCAACCTCGCTTTTTACCGAAACGTCGGCCTTATAGCAAAGCATATCGGGGTAAAGGGAAAGTAACTTCCTTGCGGCGTCATCGTCCTTTGAATAACAAAAGGCAACGGTATATCCGGCTTTATAAAATCGCTCGCAAATCGCTTTGCCGATACCTCTGCTTCCGCCGGTTACAAAAACCGTTTTTGCCATAAAAAACGCCGCCTCCCTTATAAAGAGTATATACATAATTATTATGCAATTTTTAGGGTCGGATTGCAACACAAAAATTGTATTTTTACAATTATAATTTGGTTTTCGAACGAAAAAATGCATGAATTTGATTTTATCGAAAAATATCGGATGTTAACATAATATTCATTGTTTTTGCCTGTTTTAGCGTGTAAAAGCGTTAAAAAACAGTGATATAGCAAGACTTTTTCACATTTTCAACAGAGTTTTCAACAATTATTTATGTTAACACACATCAAAATTTATGTTAAGAATATCATTATTTGGCTATAAAAATTGCGGGCCGGTTTATCATCGGTTTACGGCAACGCTTCGGGGTCGGAATTAACGGCCGAAGCAAAGCGTGTCGCCGTTATAAAAGGCAAAAATAAGGTTAATTTAGCCGCATAAGTATTCCTTAAAATTCCAAAAATTAAAGATGTGTTGACTTTTTATTCTGTTATGATAAAATTGAATAAAACGGATAGCAAAGAATGTGTTGATATGGACGAAAAACAGCTCCGCGAGTTACAGTTAAAATCCCTTGAAACCCTAAAGGCGTTTATCAAGTTTTGTGACGATAATTTTTTAACATATTATCTTATCGGCGGCTGTCTTATCGGCGCGGTAAGAAGCGGCGGATTTTTACCGTGGGATGACGATATCGACGTTTTCATGCCTCGCTCCGATTACGAGCGACTTTGGCAAATGTGGGATTCTACGGGTCGGTTTAAGCTGCTCCGCACAACCGAGAATGTTTACACAAGAAGCCAGTTTATGACCCTTTGCGATACCGAGACTACCTGCGTGCGTGAGCTTACAAAGGATTTGCCGATACCGCAGGGAATAACCATGGATATTATTCCGCTTGACGGTTGCCCGATGTCTAAATGCAAACGCCGCCGTCAAAAGCGCGACGCAATACTTTACTCGCTTTATATTCTTGATATGCTGCCGCAAAATCACGGAAAATTAAGTCGCATAGCGGCCTCTATTTTTCTTAAAAAATCGCGAAAAAAGAAAATTAAGCTTTGGAAAAAGTATCAATCGAGAATGTCCGCCTACCGTGTTAAAGAAAGTATGTTTTTGACCGAGCTTTGTTCGGGGATAAAATACATGAACAACGAATACCCGAAAGAATGGTTCGGCTCAACGGTTAAGCTTAAATTTGAGGGGATAAAGGTTTCGGTGCCCGTCGGATATAAAGAATACCTTTCTATGGTATTCGGCGATTACATGACGCCGCCCCCCGAAAGCGAGCAACATCCTGCCCACGGAATTTTATTTGTAGACACCGAAAAACCGTACACCGAAACGTTAAAGGATTTTAAAACGGAATAACGAAAACCGCGCCGATTAATTTCGGTGCGGTTTAATTTTATTCTTCGTTATAAATGGAACAGTCGGAGGTTTTAAGCTTGCCGTCGGCGGGGATAGCGTACTGTTCAAACACCTCAACGGTGTTGGTTTCTTTAATCAGCTCGCCGGGTACATATAATGTGTACTGCGGGCCGAGCGACCAATATCTGCCGAGGTTGAAGCCGTTGACGAAGGCAACTCCCTTGCCGAAATCGCGCATATCAAGGAAGGTGTCGGAGTTAGGCTCCGCCTTAAACTGCCCGCGGGCGAAAATCGGGCCTTTTTCGGTGGCAACGGCTTTATACGCAAGGGACGAAATCTCGGCCATCGGCAAAGAAAGACATTCCCAGTTCTCCATAACCTCGCCGTCAAGCGTCGG
>JBGVDX010000140.1:0-3977 GCA_045119575.1 Acutalibacteraceae bacterium | reverse complement strand
GCATATACTGTTTATGAAAAACTCTGCACCCAAAAACCTATTTCAAAACGAGAGTTTTTTCGAGAATTTACAGACAACTTTGATAATTTTCAAAAGATTTTTTCAGAAGAAATCGAGAATTAAACGACAAAAACCCCGTACTGACTTTAATTCGTCAGTACGGGGCTTAATGTTAATATGGTATTTTTGCGAGCCACAAGATATTACTTTTTACTCACTAACCACTCGATATACACGATAAAGGGTACCGAGCAGAATCTTATCAAAATCTTATCAACGGGCTCTTTGAAAACCCTGAAACCCTTGATATTACTGGGTTTTCAGACTTTTTCGATTTATTCCCACTCGATGGTGCCGATGGGCTTCGGAGTGAGGTCATAGAGGACACGGTTGATACCGTCAACCTCGTTTGTTATACGGTCGGTGATTTTGTGGAGAACGGCATAGGGAATCTCCTCAATGGTTGCGCTCATAGCGTCGGTGGTGTTAACGGCGCGGATAATTGCGGGCCAACCCTCGTAACGCTTGGAATCCTTAACGCCTACGCTTTTCATATCGGGAACGGCAATAAAATACTGCCAAACCTTGCTTGCAAGACCGCAGTTATCGAACTCTTCGCGCAAAATTGCGTCAGCCTCGCGTAAAGCGTGGAGACGGTCGCGGGTGATAGCGCCGAGACAACGAACGCCGAGTCCGGGGCCGGGGAAGGGCTGACGGTGTACCATGGAATCGGGCAAGCCGAGAGCGGTACCGACGACACGAACCTCGTCCTTGAAAAGCAACTTAATCGGCTCAACAAGCTCGAACTGCATATCTTCGGGGAGTCCGCCAACGTTGTGGTGAGCCTTTACTCCGTCGCTCTCAAGAATGTCGGGGTAAATGGTACCCTGAGCAAGGAAGTTAACGTCGGTGAGCTTGCGAGCCTCCTCGTCGAATACGACGATGAACTCATTTCCGATGATTTTACGTTTGGTTTCGGGGTCGCTTACGTCCTTAAGCTTGTCAAGGAAACGGTCGGTAGCGTCGATGTAAATAAGGTTAGCGTCAAGCTGGTTACGGAAAACCTCAATAACGCCTTCGCTTTCGCCCTTGCGCATAAGTCCGTGGTTAACGTGGACACATACAAGCTGCTTGCCGATGGCTTTGATGAGCAAAGCGGCAACAACCGACGAGTCAACGCCGCCGGAAAGAGCGAGCAACACCTTTTTGTCGCCAACCTGCTCTTTTACAAGGGCAATTTGCTCCTCGATAAACTTGTCGGCAAGTTCTTTTGTGGTAATTCGCGCCATGGAATCAGGTCTTTTATTGCAATCCATTAAAACTACTCCTTTCGGAAATTCAGCCAGCACCCGTGTCACGGGTGAAGAAATATTTATGTTAGTATTATAAACCTTTTTCGCTCAAAATCAAGAAAAAACCGACTTATTTTTCTTTAAAGCGTCAATATTTTTAAAAAATATCGGACGGCAAAAAAACAATACGCAATTGTTGCAAATTATTATAAAATATGCCGATAATAATAGTAAAATTAAGGACGAAAAAAGATTATTTATGCTTGACATAGGTGCTTTGATGTGATAATATAACTTTTGCACTATACGGAGAGATACCGAAGTGGTCATAACGGAACGGTCTTGAAAACCGTCGTGTCGCAAGGCACCGTGGGTTCGAATCCCACTCTCTCCGCCAAACGCTGATGACGGGTTTAACGACCTGATTATATATTGTTAGATTAAGTTCACCATGCAGAAGTACCCAAGTGGTGAAGGGGCTCCCCTGCTAAGGGAGTAGGTCGGGTAACCGGCGCGAGGGTTCAAATCCCTCCTTCTGCGCCAAAATAACGGACACCGTTTTGGTGCCCGTTATTTTTATGTAAAAAACGGAATGAACCCGAGCGACGGGGACCGGCGTGGGCTACGCTTTGCGCCAAAACGAAAAACCTGTCGGCGGGATTTTTGTTTTGTATTATTCATTTTTCATTATTCAATATTCATCATTCATTAAAACGAATTTTCGTAATGAATGATGAAGCCGCTTACGCTGATGAATAATGAATAATTGATTTATACCTTATGACACATCAGTATAAAACACTTTTGGGGCGCGGGCAACCTACGAGGCGTAGATTACAGCTTTGATTAGACATTATACTTTATTGCTTTTCTTGACAAGAGACATATTATAATGTAAAATAATTATATTATCTTTTTGGAAGGGGTATAAACTAAAATGAGAAACTTTAAACGCGCATTATCTATTGCACTTGTACTGATTATGGCTGTTGCCTGTTTCGCAGGTTGCAAATCGTCAAAGGCTGACTATGTAATTTATTCCGACAACGCTTTTGCACCGTTCGAATTCCTCGGTGACAACGATAAATACGTCGGTATCGACATGGATATTCTCGCAGCAGTAGCCGAGGATCAGGGCTTTACATACGAAATGCACAACGTAGGCTTTGACGCCGCTATGGGCGCTGTTCAGTCGGGCCAGGCTGACGCAATGATTGCCGGCATGACCATCACCGACGAGAGAAAAGAAACCTTCGACTTCTCCGACGGCTACTTTAAGGACGGCCAGATTATGGTTGTTCCCGCCGCCAGCACAATTGCCGAGGAGTTTGACCTTCGTCATCAAAAGGTTGCCGCTAAAACGAGCACCATGAGCGCTCAGTACACCGAAAGCCTTTCTACCGAGGTTGGTTTTGAAATCGACTATTACGAAAGCTCCCCCGAAATGTACCAGGCCGTTATCACCGGCACCAACGTTGCTTGTTTCGAGGATTACTCGGTAATCAGCTACGCTATTAAAACCGACAACATGAGCCTTAAAACCGTAGGCGAAATAGTTAATCCGTCCGAATACGGCTTTGCTGTTAAAAAAGGCACCAACGCCGAGCTTATCGAAAAGTTTAACGCCGGACTCAAGAACATCAAGGCTAACGGCAACTACGACGAAATCCTTGCCAAGTACGGCATGACCGCATAATTGCGACCAAAATAAAAAAATATACAGTAACTTTGGTGGGCGGACTAATCTCCGCCCACTGATATGCTGTTTTGCAAGTAGAGTTGACTTATGAATTTTAGTAAAGTATTAAACGAAGCGACAATGCTGCTGCTTGAGGGTCTTAAAATGACCGTCGGCATTTCGGTGCTGTCAATTTTAATCGGCGTAATTGTCGGGCTTTTAACCTGCTTTATGGGCAGGTCTAAAAACCCCGTTTTAAGGTTTATCGCCGCCTCATACGTATGGCTTATCCGCGGAACCCCCATGATTGTTCAGGCGTTTTTGTTTTTCTTTGCCTTTCCGCAGGTAATAGGCATTTTTATAAGCGGATTTAAAATTTCGGCGTTTATAGCGGGCGTAATTACCTTAAGCCTTAACGCCGGCGCCTATATGTCGGAGATTTTCCGCGGCGGTATCGCGGCGGTTGATAAGGGCCAAATGGAAGCCGCACGTTCCTTAGGAATGTCAAAAACTCGCGCCATGTTTAAGGTTATATTACCCCAGGCGTTCCGAATTTGTATCCCCTCGCTTGTAAACCAGTTTATAATTACCGTTAAAGACACCTCTATTTTGTCGGCAATCGGATTGTCCGAAATCGTCAACAAGGCGAAAATCTACGTCGGCAAAACTTTTCAGTTTTTCGCAACATACATTCTTGTTGCGATATTCTATCTTGTAATAATTTCTATTTTGATGGTTATTTCAAAGTTTGTGGAGAAGAAATTCAGTTATGACAAAAAAAGTAGTAGTAAAAAATCTTCATAAATCCTTCGGTGACCTTGACGTTTTAAACGGTATCGACCTTGAAATTGACGAGGGCGAGGTTGTTTGCCTTATCGGCCCTTCGGGTTCGGGCAAATCGACCTTTTTGCGTTGCCTGAACCGACTTGAGGACTCCACCGACGGCACTATTGAGGTTGACGGATATGAGATTTCCGACAAGAAGCTCAATATCAATAAAGTACGCG
>JBGVDX010000139.1:0-2471 GCA_045119575.1 Acutalibacteraceae bacterium | reverse complement strand
ATGTTGAGGTTGTTACTCCGGCGTCGGAAATGGCCGCTAAATGCACCAAAAACGGAAAAATCGGTGTTATCGGAACTGCGGCGACCGTTGCCAGTAATTCATATAAGAACAAAATACTCGGCATAAATGATTCTTTTGCGGTTTATCAGTATGCATGTCCGCTGTTTGTTCCGTTTGTTGAATCGGGATTGGTTTCGCCGGACGATGAGCTTGTAATCGGCATTGTTAAAAGATACGTTGAACCACTTATAAAAGACGGAGTAGACACTCTCATTCTTGGTTGTACACATTATCCTATTTTGGCGCCGGTTATTCAAAAGGTTATGGGTGACGGTGTAAAATTAATCAATACCGGTGAAGCCGCCGCAATCGAAATTAAACGAATCCTGACAGAGAACGATATGTTAGCCGACAAAGCCGATGAAAGTCACTTTTTTGTAAGCGATACTACCCAAACGTTTATGGAAATATCTGAAGTTTTGCTTGGTAAAACGCTTGATTTTGATGTTAAGAAAATTGATATTGAGAAATACTGAATTATGAATAAATATATTCTAAATATTTCAAGCAAAATATCTGCCGACAGCGATAGCGAGACTATTGAGCTGACAACGGTCGGGCATTTCAGCCGAGTAAACAATAAATGGATTATTGCTTACAACGAAGTTATTGATGACAGCGGGGTAGAGGTAAAAACTTTAATTCGTGTGACCGATGATGAAGTAAGCATTACACGAAATAACGATTCAAATTCACGCCTTATCATGAAGCTTCATGAGAGAAATCTTTGTCATTACAGTACTGAATACGGTTCGCTTATGCTTGGCGTTTTTTGTTCAGATATTAAAAATAAACTTAATGAAAACGGCGGTTCGATTGAAATGACATATACACTTGATGTTAATACCGCCGTAATAAGCACAAATGAAGTAAAGATAAAAGTCAGAGAGGTTAAACCGAATGTCTAAAACAGTAATTAAGTCAAAAAACGATATTAACGAAGTCATCATATCTGCTGCCGGAAAGGCCGTTGCTGATGGCGTATTTGACGGCAGCGTTGCACTACCCGCATTTAACATTGAAACTCCTGCAGACAGCAAACACGGCGATTATGCCGTTAATGCCGCGCTTGTATGGGCAAAAGCTTTGCATATGGCGCCGAATAAAATTGCTTCTGCGCTTGTGGAGAGGTTTGATTTTGCCGATACTTATATTGAGCGTTGCGAAATAGCCGGACCCGGATTCATGAATTTTTATCTTAACGATAAATACTATGCCGATATTCTTGTAAATATTGACAACGAGGGCGAGAATTACGGTCGTTCCGATTATGGTCAAGGCAAACGCGTTCTTATCGAGTTCGTTTCTGCTAACCCTACCGGCCCCATGCATATAGGTAATGCTCGCGGAGGAGCAATAGGTGACTGTCTTGCCTCGGTTATGGATTACGCAGGATACGAAGTAGCACGTGAATTTTACGTAAATGACGCAGGAAACCAAATTGAAAAGTTTAAAATTTCTCTTGAAGCGCGCTATTTACAAATTTATGATTCTACTGTTGAAATTCCGGAAGACGCATACCTCGGTGATGATATTATTCAGCACGCTAAAAACTTTGCCGAAATTCACGGAGATAAGTACGTGAATGCGACCTCCGACGAAAGAAAACAGGCGCTTTGTGATTATGCGTTACCGCTTAATATCCAAAAACTTCACGACGACCTTGAAAAATATCGCATTACCTTTGATAAATGGTTTTTGGAAAGCACTCTTCATAACAACGGCGCTATTGGAAAAATCGTAGGTGCTTTGACTGAAAAAGGCCATACCTATGAGCAGGATGGTGCCATTTGGTTCCGTTCAACAACCTTTGGTGAGGATAAGGACCGTGTACTTGTTCGTGCGAACGGCGTTCCGACATATGTTGTACCTGATATCGCCTATCATTACAACAAGCTTGAGGAAAGAAAGTTTGATATAGCAATAGATATTTTGGGCGCAGATCATCACGGTTACATTCCTCGTATGAGAGCCGCTTTAGAAGCCTTGGAAGTTGATCCGAACCGTTTTGAGGCAATAATTATGCAGATGGTACGTCTTGTTAAGAACGGAGAAACCTATAAACTTTCTAAACGTTCGGGAAAAGCCATTACGCTTGAAACATTGCTTGATGAAATTCCGATTGACGCCGCACGTTTCTTCTTTAATTTGCGTGAACCGAATAGTCATTTGGAATTTGACCTTGATTTAGCTATTGAGCAAACATCGCAAAATCCCGTTTATTATGTTCAGTATGCTAATGCACGTATTTGCAGCATTATGAAAAACATCGGCGAAACACAAAATGTCGACGATTTGTTAAGTAATGTAGATTTAAGCTTGCTTAAAGCCGACGAGGAAAGAGAGCTTATTCGTTTGCTTTCAACTCTTGACGATGAAATTATCCTTTCTGCAAAAAAATACGATCCGTC
>JBGVDX010000138.1:0-8065 GCA_045119575.1 Acutalibacteraceae bacterium | reverse complement strand
GTGAAGGTATTTCCTATCTCGCAGGTGCCGATTTGCCCGCGCTTGTCGTAAACGTACAACGCGGCGGCCCCGGTCTCGGCGGTATCCAGCCTTCCCAGTCGGATTATTTCCAGGCAACAAAGGGCGGAGCACATGGCGACTTTCATATGATAGTTCTTGCCCCTGCGTCGGTTCAGGAAATGGCTGAGCTTACCGTAAAAGGCTTTGACCTTGCCGATAAATATCGCATGACAACCATGCTTCTTGCCGACGGTACAATGGGCCAGATGATGGAGCCGGTATCGCTTGATTTCGATATCGGCGAAAAGGTTGAAAAACCGTGGGCAGCCACAGGCACTAAATTGGAAAGAGAGCATAACATTATTAACTCCCTTTTCCTCCAGCCGGAAGCCCTTGAACGCACCAACTTCGAGCGTTACGAGAGATATAAGCTTGTTGAAGAGAACGAAGTTCTTTACGAAGAATATATGATGGACGACGCCGAAATTTGCATTGCCGCTTTCGGTATCGCCGCCCGTGTTTCTAAAAACGCAATCAACGAGGCCAGAAAGCAGGGCATTAAGGTCGGCTTAATCAGACCTATTACCCTTTGGCCCTTCCCGTCAGCGCAGTTTGCAAAGGCGGCCGAGCATGTTTCTTCTATCATTTCCGTTGAGCTTTCAATGGGCCAAATGATTGAGGACGTTAAGCTTGCCGTAGAGGGCAAGGTCCCCGTAACCCTTTGCAACCGCACCGGCGGTATGATTCCTTCTCCCGAGCAGGTGCTCGAAGCCATTAAGGCAGCAAACAACGGAGGTGACAAATAATGGTAGTTTTCGATAAACCCCATGCGTTGGCTGATGTGCCTATGCATTATTGTCCCGGTTGTACCCACGGTATAGTTCACCGTTTGGTAGCCGAGGTTATTGACGAGCTTGGTATCGAGGGTAAGACAATCGGTATTGCACCGGTTGGTTGCTCGGTTATGGCTTACGATTACTTTAACTGCGATATGATTGAGGCGGCTCACGGCCGTGCTCCCGCTGTCGCAACCGGCGTTAAGCGTTCCGACCCGAACAACATCGTCTTTACATATCAGGGTGACGGCGACCTTGCCTCTATCGGCATGGCAGAGACCGTTCACTCGGCCGCAAGAAACGAAAATATTACCGTTATTTTTATAAATAACGCAATTTACGGCATGACCGGCGGACAGATGGCTCCGACCTCTTTGCCCGGTCAGGTTACTCAAACTTCACCGTACGGCAGAGACGTAAACGCCTGCGGTTTCCCGATTAAGGTGTGCGAAATGCTGTCCCAGCTTGACGGCCCCGAATACCTTGAGCGAGTAGCCGTTAACAACGTTAAAAACGTTAAAAACGCAAAGAAGGCAATTAAAAAAGCTTTCGAAAATCAGGTTAACAACAAGGGCTTCTCTTTAATAGAAGTAATTTCGAGCTGTCCTACCAACTGGGGACTTACTCCGAAAAAAGCTCTTGAATGGATTGACGAAAAAATGATTCCTTATTACCCGCTCGGCGTATATAAGGATAGATCGGCTGAATAAGGAGGTAAGAAAATGAGCACAACACAGTATTTATTCGCCGGTTTCGGCGGTCAGGGAATTCTGTTTTCGGGCAAATTTCTTGCCTATAAAGGACTTACCGAGGGCAAAAACGTAAGCTGGCTCCCGTCTTACGGCCCCGAAATGCGCGGCGGTACAGCAAGCTGCAGCGTAATTATAAGCGATGAGCCGGTCGGCTCTCCTATTGTATCTAAGCCCGACGTTCTTATCGCTATGAACTTGCCGTCGCTTGACAAGTACGAGGACGCGGTTGTTTCGGGCGGAATTATCTTTGCCGATTCAACCCTTATCGAGCGCAAGGTTAACCGTACCGACGTTAAGGTTTTCTATATTCCGGCGACCGGCCTTGCTTCGGAAAATAATATTCCTAAGCTTGCCAACATGATTGTAATGGGCAAGGTTCTTGCCGAAACAAACGGATTTGACAACGAAGAGGGCGTTTTGAGCGCGCTTAATAAGGTTATTTCCGCAAAGCACAGCGATATGCTCGAGGTAAACCTCAACGCCATGCGTATCGGCCGTGACTATTAATAAAAAAGGGGATAGGTTAAAATGAATATCACTATCAAAAAAACAACTTCTCCCAAAGTAAAGCCCGAGAGCAGTGTTCTTGGCTTCGGTAAATACTTTACCGACCATATGTTTATAATGGACTATACCGAGGGCGAGGGTTGGAAAAACGCCCGTATCGTACCGTTCGGCTATATTCCCGTACACCCCGCTTCGACCGTGCTTCATTACGGCTCCGAAATTTTCGAGGGCATGAAAGCATACCGCAAAGCCGACGGCTCGGTACAGCTTTTCCGCCCGATTGAAAATATCCGCCGTATGAACCGTTCGGCTGAACGTATGTGTCTGCCGCAAATTCCCGAGGATTTGGCTCTTGAAGTTCTTACAAAATTTATCGAGGTTGAAAAGGACTGGACTCCGTCCGATGAGGGAACTTCGCTTTACATCCGTCCCTTTATGTTCGGTAACGACGAGTCTCTCGGCGTTCATTCGGTTAAAAACGCTACCTTTATGATTATCACTTCACCCGTAGGCAGCTATTATAAGGAAGGACTTAACCCCGTTAAGATTCTTATCGAATCCAAGGACGTTCGTGCGGTAAGAGGCGGTACAGGTGAGGCTAAATGCGGCGGTAACTATGCTGCTTCCAACCGCGCAGGTGACCGCGCCGCAAAGATTGGCTATTCTCAGGTACTTTGGCTCGACGGTGTCGAAAGAAAGTATATCGAAGAAGTAGGCGCCATGAACGTAATGTTCAAAATTAACGGCGAAATCGTAACACCTAGTCTTTCCGGCTCAATCCTTCCCGGTATTACAAGAAAGTCGATTATCGAGCTTCTTAAATCGGAGGGCGTTACCGTAAACGAAAGACTTCTCTCGGTTGATGAGCTTATCGAAGCGCTTGAAAAGGGCACCTTGGAGGAAGCGTGGGGCTGCGGTACAGCAGCTGTCGTTTCTCCGATTGGCGAGCTTTGCTACAACGACAAGAAGTACGTTATCAACGATAACAAAATCGGCGAAACAACCCAGCATCTCTATGATACCTTGACCGGTATTCAGTGGGGACGCAAAGAAGATAAAATGGGCTGGACCTACCCGATTAAATAATTAAATAATTAACAGCGGTACTGTTTTGTGCCGCTGTTTCTTTATAGATTTTGAAATTTTCACTTGACAAATTAGTATTGTGATAGTAAAATGGTTTTAAATTTATTTTAAATGTGTTGAAGGAATTATTTATTTACCGCAAAAAGCATTACAGAGAATCGGTATTTGGTGTGAGCCGATATGCAAGGTTAAATAAAGTCTCATTCCCGAGCAGAGTTTCCGAAATATATACTTTATAAATGTATATAAAAGTAAGAGGCTTCGGCTTGCTCCGTTATCATGGCAAAGGGCTTGATAGAGCCTTAAATGAGTGACTGTTTATTTTTAAGCAGTAATCAGGGTGGTACCACGATTGATTTTAGTCGTCCCTGAAGCCTAAAGCATGGCTTCGGGGACGTTTTTTTACGTAACTGAAAGCCCGAATTTTTAAGAAAGAGTGTGATGAAAAATGAAAAGAATTACCGTAACCGACATGACCCTTGCAAAGGGCGCAAAATCCTTATCATTCAAGGAAAAAATCGAGATAGCACGTCAACTTGACAGACTTAATGTCGACATTATTGACATGCCCGAAATCGAAAACGTCGCTACCGATTCCTTGCTTATTCGCACCGCCTCGGCTTTTATTAAAAACAGCACCGTTTCGGTAAGTACAGGCATGACCGTTGAGCAGGTAGCTACTGCCGCGGCGGCTGTTTCCTCCGCCGAAAAAGCAAGACTTAAGGTTAATATTCCCGTGTCGACTATTCAAATGGAATACGTTTGCCATAAAAAAGCACCGAAAATGCTTGAACTTGCGAAAACTCTTTTCGCTGCCGCGACCGAAAAATGCGCCGATGTTGAGTTTTTTGCCGCCGACGCAACCCGTGCCGACATGGATTTTCTTAAAAACGTTATCGAAGCCGCAAACGAAGCGGGTATAAAGACGGTTACTCTTTGCGACGACGAGGGTATCATGTTACCCGACGAATTTGCTGCATTTATAAGCGAGGTTATTGCCGAAATACCTGTTATAAAGGAAATGAATCTCGGTATTCTTTGCAAAAACACTAACGGCATGGCCACTGCTTCCGCTCTTATGGCGTTAAAGGTCGGCGCTGCCGAAATCAAATGCTGTGTCGGAGATGACTATTTACCGAGAATTGACGTTTTGGCTAATATAATTGACCAGTGCGGCGACCGTACAGGGGTTGAAACCGCCCTTAATTACAACGAGCTTAAGCGTATTACTAAGCAAATTAAATGGATTAGCGGCAACGGCGGCGCAAACGGTATCAGCGTTACTGATATCAATTCCGACAACACTCCGCTTGACGGTAACGACAGTTTAGATGACGTAACGGTTGCCGTTAAAAAGCTCGGCTACGATTTGTCGGAAGAGGATTACTCCAAGGTATACGACGAATTTAAGCGTGTCGCCGCTAAAAAGTCGGTCGGCTCAAAGGAGCTTGAAGCAATCGTTGCAAGTACCGCTTTGCAGGTTGCCCCGACATATAAACTTGTAAGCTACGTTATCAACAACGGTAACATTATTTCCGCCTCCGCTCAAATCACCCTTGAAAAGGACGGAAAGGAAATCGCAGGTATCGCAATCGGCGATGGCCCCGTTGACGCATCGTTCAGAGCCATTGAGCAAATTATCGGCCGCCACTTTGAGCTTGACGATTTCCAAATTCAGTCGGTAACCGAGGGCAGAGAAGCGGTCGGCTCCGCGATAGTAAGGCTCCGTCACGACGGCAAGCTTTATTCCGGTAACGGTATTTCGACCGATATTATCGGCTCGTCAATCCGTGCCTATATTAACGCTGTTAACAAAATTGTTCACGAGGAGGCATAAAAAATGAAGCTTTCATTTTCAACCAAGGGTTGGCACAACAGAACTTTCGATGACTTTTGCGAAATCGCAAAAGATTTGCGCTTTTCGGGTATTGAGCTTCATAATGTCTCAAATACACTTTTTACCGACAAAGACAGCGCGTTTCAGGATTACGCAACCGCCGCAACTTTGCGTAAGTTGTACGAGCAAAAAATTGCAATTCCCTGTATAAGCAGTATTTGCGATATTTCCGATGAAAAAATCGTCGACAGCGCAACCGCCGAGATTCGCGAATGTATCCGAATCGCAAAAAATTTGCATATTCCGTATATTCGCGTGCGTGCAAATAAGCACGACGACGGAGACACCGACAGAGTGGAAAAGTTCCTCGCTAACATTCTGCCCGAATGTGAAGAGATTGGCGTAACCCTGCTTATCGAAACAAGCGGACTTTATTGCGATACGGCTAAGCTCCGCGATATGCTCCAGCTTTTCGCCTGCGACAGTATTGCCGCTTTGTGGGATACCTATTCGCCTTATTTTATCGAAAACGAGGCGCCCGAAAGAACTATCGAAAACTTAGGCGCGTATATTAAGCATATTCACGTGAAGGACGCCGTTCGCGACGGGGAAAATCGCTTCTGCCTTATGGGCGAGGGCGAATTACCGATAAAAGAGATGATTCTCGCCCTGCGCTCGGTTAATTACGACGGTTTTGTGTCTCTTGAATGGAACCCCGACTGGTGCAAGGAAATCGACGACATGGAAATTGTCCTGTCCCAGTTCGAGAATTTCATGAGCCAGTTTGAGGGTACTTCAAAATCGGGAAATTCCCTTTACTATAACAAGCGCCATACCGGAAAATACGTATGGAAAAAGGATTTGCTTATCGATTGCACATTTTCTCAGGTGCTTGACCGCATGGTAGAGGAGTTTCCCGACCATTTGGCGTTCAAGTATACTACTCTTGACTATACCCGTACCTATTACGAGTTCCGTAAGGACGTCGATACCTTTGCGCGTTCGCTCATTTCTTTGGGCGTAAAGGCGGGACATCACGTTGCTGTTTGGGCTACTAATGTACCTCAGTGGTATATCGCTTTTTGGGCAACTACAAAAATCGGCGCCGTTCTTGTTACTATGAACACCGCTTACAAAATCAGCGAAGCCGAATATCTGCTTAAACAGTCGGATACCCATACGATTATTATGGTTGACGGCTTCCGTGACTCTAATTATTCAAAGATTATTGCCGAGCTTTGCCCTGAGCTTGAAAACACCGAAAAGGGTAAACCGCTCCACGCAAAACGTTTGCCGTTCCTGCGCAATGTTATTACCGTCGGCTTTAAGCAAAAGGGCTGTATAACATGGGAAGAAGCTATTGACCGAGCAAGCTCTGTCCCTGTTGAAGAGGTTTACCGCATGGCGGCCGCCGTCGATAAGGACGACGTATGCAATATGCAGTATACTTCGGGTACAACGGGCTTCCCGAAAGGCGTAATGCTTACCCACTATAATGTTGTAAACAACGGAAAATGCATTGGCGACCGTATGGATTTATCCACCGCCGACCGCATGATGATTCAGGTGCCGATGTTCCACTGTTTCGGCATGGTACTTGCTATGACGGCGAGCATGACCCACGGTGCAACCTTGTTGCCGCTCCCGTATTATGCGCCGAAACCGGCCCTCGCTTGCATTAATTCCGAGCGCATTACCGCTTTCCACGGCGTTCCGACCATGTTTATTGCTATGCTTGAACATGAGGACTTCCCGAAAACCGATTTCTCATACATGAGAACGGGTATCATGGCGGGCAGCCCGTGTCCTATCTCGGTAATGCAGGACGTAATTAACAAAATGCACATGGACGAAATTACAATAGTTTACGGTCAAACTGAGGCGTCTCCGGGTTGCACCATGAGCTCAACCGACGACTCAATCGAGGTTCGCGTCGGCACGGTTGGCCGCGCGTTGCCCGAAATTGAGTGTAAAATCGTTGACCCCGAAACGGGCGAGGATTGCCCCGACGAGGTTACGGGCGAGTTTGTAGCCCGCGGCTACAATATCATGAAGGGCTACTACAAAATGCCTAAGGCAACCGCCGCCGCTATTGATAAAGACGGCTGGCTGCATACGGGCGACCTTGCCTGCCGCACTCCTGAGGGAAATTACCGTATTACGGGCCGCTTAAAGGATATGATTATCCGCGGCGGCGAGAATATTTACCCGAAGGAAATCGAGGAATTTATTTATACCCATCCGAAGGTCAAGGACGTTCAGGTTATCGGTGTCCCCGATGAGCAATACGGCGAGGAAATAATGGCTTGCATCATCTTAAAGGACGGCGAAGAAATGACCGAGGCCGAAATGAAAGCCTATATTAACGACCATATGGCTCGTCATAAGGTTCCGCGTTACATTGATTTCGTAACCGAGTTCCCGATGAACGTTGCGGGAAAAATCTTAAAATATAAAATGAGAGAGGACGCTATCGAAAAGCTCGGCTTGCAAAAAGCCTCCTCGATAGAGACCGCATAAAAATTTAAAGGTGTGACGTAGGTCAAGTGTTCTTAAGACTATTAAATCACTTTTGCCGCGTATAAAATCAAAAAATAAAAGGATGTGTAGAAAATTCTACACATCCTTTTTTACTGCTTTTAAGAATATAACTCGTAAAAAGTTACGCCTTTTTTAATATCTCTAAAATATCCTTTGCGCTGTCGATTACAATATCGGGTTTGTCGTCGGACTTATCCAAAATTTCTTTTGTCGTCTCGCCGCTCATGACAAGTATGCTTAACGCTCCCGCATTAATTCCGCTTTTTATGTCGGTGTAAATGCGGTCGCCGATAACCGCAGTTTCGTGCTTTTCGCAACCCGTCATGTCCATCGCGATAAGCGGCATAGCGGCTTGCGGCTTGCCGATAACATAGGGACGTTTTTTCGTCGCATTATAAATCATTTCGCATACCGAGCCGCAATCGGGAACGCTTCCGTATTCGGTCGGGCAAACAAGGTCGGGATTGGTTGCAATATATCTTACCTCGCGGCTAAGCAGTATTTTG